>JAISPQ010000066.1 GCA_031274955.1 Rhodanobacter sp. | reverse complement strand
TCTGTTATGTCGCAGCGTGGCACCAGACCTGAGTTTGACAAGGGCGATTGAGGACTGGCGGTATCTGCGGCAAAAGCTGGCCGAGCCTCCCCGCAAGCGCACTCTGCAACGCGAGCATTCGCGAGACTTTTTAAGTTAGCTCTTATGTGCCTTCGCGGGGATGAAAGCGCACTTTTCCGAATCTCGAACCTCGGCTTTCACGCTAACGTGCCGGATGGTATTCGTCGATCAGATAGAGCGGGCGCTGCTTGGACTCCACGTAGAGTCGGCCCAGGTATTCGCCGATCACGCCCAGCGCCATCAGTTGCACACCGCCGAGGAACAAGATGACCACCATCAGCGTCGGGTAGCCGCGCACCGGATCGCCTAGCAGCAGCGCCTTGGCGAGCACCCACAGGCCGAACACGAACGCGGCGAACGCGGTGAGTACGCCGAAATAGGTGGCGGCCTTGAGCGGCGCGGTCGAGAACGAAGTGATGCCCTCGATCGCGAAGTTCCACAATTTCCAGTAGTTCCACTTGGTTTGTCCGGCGTGGCGCGGATCGCGGTGGTACACGACCGAAAGCTGCCGGTAACCGACCCAGGTGAACAGCCCCTTCATGAAACGCTGGCGCTCGCGCACTTGTTTGAGCGCATCCAGCGCGCGGCGCGACAGCAGGCGGAAATCGCCGGTATCGCGCGGAATCGGTGTTGGCGACAGGCGTTCCATCACGCGGTAGAAGGCGGCCGCGGTCATCTTCTTGAAGCCGGTTTCGCCGGCGCGCGAGGCGCGCGTGCCGTACACCATGTCGCAGCCTTCGCGCCAATGCTGCACGAAGGTCGGGATCAACTCGGGCGGGTCTTGCAGATCGGCGTCGATGACGATGGCCGCGTCCGCATCCACGTGATCCAGACCCGCGGTAAGCGCGAGTTCCTTGCCGAAATTGCGCGCGAGCTTGAGCGTGGATACGCGCGTATCCTGTGCACGCAGCGCGCACAGGATCGCGTAGGTATCATCGCGGCTGCCGTCGTCCACGTAGAGCACCTCGGTCACAAGGTCCAGACCGTCGAGCACGGCGGCGAGCCGCGCGTGGAAATCGCGCAAGCCCTCGCTTTCGTTGTAGGCGGGTACGACAATGGTGAGTTTCATGAACGGCGCCGGACGATAGATACCGCATGCTAGCCCAGTTCAGCGAGCCCTCGCACGGTGGCGCTGCGCGCGGCATCCCGATCGATGCGCGGATAGAGATGCCAGGCATAAAATAAAGACATAAAAAAGGTGTTGAATTTTCGTGAATTGAGGTAAACTATAGCGGTCTGTAACTAGGGAACCAGGCTCTGTTCGAGGGTGTGTGTCCGTCGAATATAGGGTTTCGGATCATCATGAGTCTTCGTCTGGCCAAACTGTTGCTGCTATGTCTGTTCCCGATCATGGGCGCGGCGCAGACGTTGCCGGCCTTGGTGCCGGCAAAAAAACCTTTGGTAGATCAGTTGCTTGCGATCGATCAGGCGGGCCGTTCGCTACCCGCGCAGGCGACACCTGTGCTACCGATTTGGTCCGGCGTCAATGGCCAGTTACTGGCGATCGTCGCCCTGCCGCGCGGATGGTCGGTGCCCGGTGTCGGTGCACTACCGGTCGGCGGCGGCGCATCGGCGTGGCAACTCGCCACGAGTCCGGTCTCCAGCGCGGGCAGCGGCCTGCGTTGGCAGAATGGCGGCGGCCTCTATGTCAATGCAATACTCAACGGTTCACTGGCCACCCTTCCCACGTCGTGCACGCCGTCGGCTTGCGACAGAATGCCATGGTCGCGCAGCGCATTGGCCGGCTCGCTTGCCATGGGCTGGGTTCCCGCCGGCAGCGTGGATCTTTCCTACGGACTGTCCTGGATGCGTGCGCAAGGCGATGCGCCGACACTGGGCACACTGGCGCTTAGCGGCTCACCGATACCCGTGCTGACGTTGCCGGGCGCGCTGATGCTGACGCCGGACGGAGAGACCGCCGTCTTCGCACGCGGCCGCTGGCAATTCGGACAAGGCTCCGCGCTTGATATCGGCGCGAGTTATGGTCGTAGCCGTTTATCTCCGGTCGGCATCTTGGGCAGCACGTTGGGTTCTTCCACTGTCGATCTGGACAAGCTCTCGCTGAGTCTGGGCCTTGATGCCGGCTCGTTGCGCGGTGCGATCGTCGGCCATGTCCTGAGCAGCGACGATCCTGTATTGGCCGGCAAACACTGGACGACGCTGGATCTGGGCGTCTCCTGGCGCACGCCGTGGAGCGGCGAGCTTAGCGTGGGCGCACAGAATCTCTGGTCGGCGCCGAATTCCCCGCGCGATGTGGTGGATACCTCGCAAGCGCGCACGCCGTATATCCGCTACCGTCAGGATCTATAGCCGGCTTGGTGTTGCTCCCTCCGGCAGAGTAGTTAGAGCCTGTCTGATATCTCCTGCCTTGCTCGTTGTACTCGTCGTACTCGCGGAAGCACTCCCTGCTTCGTCATTCCCGCCAGAAGCACGCGGGAATGATGCTGTTGGGTAGGTCGAAGTATCCCGCCTGTTTGGCTCCGGCTACGTACGCCGGCGTGGGAGATTTTAGACAGGCTCTTACGACAGGGATCGACATGCACGCCGTTTGCATTCATCCATAAACACCTTCTAAGCGGTTACACTGGAAGAGGTCTCATTGTGACCACAATCCAATCTTAATCGAGAAGGAAGTACGTCATGAATACCGTCGCCGATACCTATGTCCGTGCGCGCATCGACACCGACACCAAGGAACGCGCCGCCAGTGCGCTCGAAGCAATGGGGCTATCGATTTCCGATGCCATCCGTCTATTGATGCTGCGCATTGCTGACGAACGCCGCTTGCCCTTCACGGTGAAGGTGCCCAACGCCACCCCGAAGAAAGTCGGCTACCGGATGGGAAGCAGGCAAGGGTAAGCGCCTGTCTGTCATGGCGGGTGTGTGCCACCGGATGATGAAAGAAACGCCCCCACCTGTCATTCTGCGCGGTGCGTAGGTGCGTAGCGCCGTCGCAGAATCCATACGGGTTTGGATTGTGCGACTACGCGGAGCCTCGCTCCGCTACGCGCAGAATGACGCAGGCAGTGGACTGTGCTCCCTCGACCCCCCGATCA
>JAISPQ010000218.1 GCA_031274955.1 Rhodanobacter sp. | reverse complement strand
CCATTGCTTTGATGATCGCGTCCGAATACTCGAAAAGGTTTTCCCTGAAAGAGTGTGGAAAAAGTTCCATCTCCCACCTTTCGATGCGCCACGGTTTACCGCTTTCAGGAAAGCGAAGGATTTTTTCAAGTATCCCTACCATTCGTGTGGCCGCTTCAAATGGGGTGTAAGAGTCAAGGCTTTCCGGCCTCCACAATTCACGCACCCATTCGTCAGTATCTATATCGTCCATCCGCACGCCCTCTATGCGTCCTTCAAGAATCGCCACGGCAGCGAGTGAAGGCGTCTCGCGTTCGGCTGGCCGGCCTAGCCGTGGCAGGGAAAATATAGCGGAAAATTTCAAAAATTTTTCAGAATAAAAAACGGGCTGGCGCCGGAGTCCCGGAGTTTTCCAGTCACGCCCAGAATCCGGGGGTGCCCCGGCCCCCACCCCCCCCCGGATGGTCGATGGGGCCTCCTCATGGGCTGGATGGGCCTACAAGCGCCATAGAAGCGATTTCAGGCCATCCGGGCATCCAAGGCATGAGAGAGAGGGCGGCAAGTCACGCGATGCGCCTAAACGGCACCACGTTTGCGCCGGCGCGCAGACCGTCCAGATAGTCCGCCCATGCCTGCATCATCCGGCGGCGTTCCGGCAAGTGTTCGGCCATGTTGTAAACGCCCCTCACGCCGGGTTCCTTGTGCGATAGCTGGCGCTCGATAGCGGCGCTGTTGAAGCCTTGCTCATGCAGCAAGGTTGACGCCATGTGCCGGAACCCGTGCGGGACAAGATCGTCAGGGCCGTATCCCAGTCGGCGCAAGGCCGCGCCTATCGTGCCGTCGGACAGCGGTCGGCCAGCATCACGCGCGCCGGGAAACAGGTACTTTCCGCGCCCGGTCAGCGCGTACAGTTCGCGCAGGATCGCCACCGCTTGCGCGGCCAGCGGAACAACATGCGGCGGCGTGGTAGTGTCCTCTTTCTCCGCCCGGCGCAGTTTGCGGCGCGCGGGCTGGATGACCCATTGCGGGCCGTCAGGATGATCAAGCTGCACCTCATCCCATGTTGCCGCGCGAAGCTCGCCCGGACGGCAAAACAACATCGGCGACAGCCGCAACGCGCAGGCGGTGACGAACTGGCCGCTGAAGCCATCGATGGCGCGCAGCAGTTCGGCCACCTTGGCCGGATCGGTGATGGTCGAATAGTGCTGCTTCCGGCGCGACGGTAACACGGCGCGCAGGGCGTGTGCCGGATCACTTGCGGCACGTTCGGTCGCGACAGCAAATTGAAATATCCTGCTTATCTGGAACCGCAGGCGATGCGCTTGCTCAAGGTGGCCGCGCTTGGCGATACGGTTTATCAGCGGTCGAATCTCGGCGACGCCGACACTGGCAATAGGCAATCCGCCAATCCACGGGAAGGCGTGATTTTGCAGCCGGTCGTGTTCCTTGGCGTGCTGTCCCGGCATCCACTCATGCGCCTTCACCGCCAGCCATTCGCGCGCGACGGTCTCGAAACTGTTTGCCGCGCGTTCCACGCCAGCCGCCTTTTCCGCCTTGCGGTGCGCGCCGGGATCAATGCCATTGGATAGCAGCTTGCGGGCTTCGTCGCGCCTTGCGCGAGCATCGGCCAAGCTTACGTCCGGAAACACGCCAAGGGATAGCCGCTTTTCCCTGCCCCCAAATCTGTACTTGAGCCGCCACCACTTGCCCCCGCCCGGCTGGACTTCCAAGTACATACCGCGAGCATCGGCCAGCTTGTAGGGCTTTTCCGTGCGTTCGCCCTTGTTCGTGCCCTTGGCAATGATGCCGGGCTTGGCGTTTTTGATCGCGGCTTCGGTCAGCATGGGGGCAACACCTTAAGGGGTGGGGGCAGTTGCCCCTAATGTTGCCCCCAGCTGCCCCCGGCTGTCAATGAACGCCCTCGGACGCCATGGAACAAAAAACCCCGCGTTTTGCGGGGGTTGTGATGATGAACCGGACCTTGCTGGATGCCTTTGGACGGCTATTTGGTGGCTATGGGTGGACTCGAACCACCGACCCCAGCATTATGAGTGCTGTGCTCTAACCGGCTGAGCTACATAGCCAAAGGCGCGAGTCTCTCGTTGAAAGGACAGGCAGGCAGGATAGTCCTTTCTCGACACAACCCGCTACTGCGACGCGCGCAAGGGCGTGCGATTCTAGTGTGCCGCGTTCGCATGTCAAGCCAAGCGCCGCATAGCCAAGCGCCGCGCGAAGTTCTCGATCGGAAACGGACGACGGATCGTGAACATGCCTTGCCGCCCGTGCGAAGGCTGTGAAAGAATCGATCACATGATCGATCCTGATGGCTACCGACCCAATGTCGGCATTATTCTGCTCAACGCACAGGGGCACGTGTTCTGGGCACGCCGCATCGGCCGCGACGGCTGGCAGTTTCCGCAGGGCGGAATGCGCAGCGACGAGACGCCGGTCGAGGCGATGTATCGCGAACTGGAAGAAGAAACCGGCCTGAAACCGCATCACGTCGAGGTGCTCGGCGCGACGCCCGGCTGGTTGCGCTACCGCCTGCCACCACGGCTGGTGCGCCGGCGCGAGCGGCCGCTCTGCATCGGCCAGAAGCAGGTGTGGTTTCTACTGCGTCTGCTGGGCGACGAATCGGCGTTCCAATTGAACTCGAACGAGCATCCCGAGTTCGATCTGTGGCGCTGGGTCGATTTCTGGTATCCGCTTGAACATGTGATCAGTTTCAAGCGCCGCGTCTACGAACAGGCGCTGCGTCATCTGGTCGGGCTGGCGGAGACCCATTGTCGGATATCGCTGCGCGGGTAGCGTCCGCGTGGTTTCAAAACGGCTTGACGATCACCAGGACCACAATCGCCATCAGCAACAGCGAGGGAACCTCGTTGAAGACGCGCAGCCAGCGGCTCGATCGCGTGTTTGCGTCGCGGGCGAAGCGTCCGCACAGGCGTACCAGCGTCACGTGATAGGCGATCAGCAACGCGACCAACGCAAGCTTGGCATGCAGCCAGCCCTGATGCAGGTAAGCCAGGTTTGCGTTCGCGAACGCAAACAGCGTGAACAGGCCAAACGCCACGCTCAATGTGCCGCCGATATGGGTCATCACCAACAAGCGGCGTTCCATGATTTTCAGCCGCTCGCGCACGATCGGCTCGCCAGCCTCGGCGTGATAGACGAACAGACGCGGCAGATAGAACAGACCGGCGAACCACGTCACCACGAAAATCGCATGAAACGCCTTCAACCAAAGCAGCATGGTGTCGCTCCTGGGTGGGCCACCGACAGCCCAATAATGTTATTTTCACTCAACGCGTTCGATCAGCGTGCGCGCGTATCGAGTATAGTGGTGCGGCCTTTTGGCGCCGCGCCCGATTCTTGTCCGGCGCGCGGTGCGGCTACGCTCTTCGGCGTGGCAGGGGTTCTCGGAAAAGCGCCACGTCTGTGCCCCCTCTCCCAACCCACCTTCGCACTTGCCGGAGGTGGGTTGGGAGAGAGCGTATGCAAGCGGTAGCGCCTCAACGTCTTGAGTTGTTTCGCAAAAGATTCTCATGCCCAGTCCGATCCCGGTGTTGGAGATCCGCCGACGCAACCCTGCGCAGCGCCGCCGCATCGTGTTGTTACTCGCGTTCGCTTGGCTGGTTTCGCTGGCGGCGGTCGCCGTCGCCACCGCTGTGTGGCGCGAGCGCATGCACACGCCACGCCCGGTCGATGTCGAGCACACAAATACGGTGCAGCCTGTGCCGACCATACGCAATGCCGATGACTTGAAGGCGCGCATCGTGGTGCTCGAACGTTCCGAGCAGGTCGCCAAGGCCGCACTTGCGGACGTACAGCAAACGCTCAAGGATCGCGACGAGGAAATCGACAGTCTGCGCGTGGATCTGGCGTTTTACGGGCGCCTGGTCGGCAGCGGCAAGGGCGAGGGGCTCGCCGTCCATGCGCTGCACGTGCAGCCGGTGAAATCCTCGCCGCACGCATGGAACTTCACCGCGACGCTCACCCAGAATTTCCAGCGCGGGCGGGACATCAAAGGCCGCCTTACGCTGAGTGTGGAAGGCATCGCCGGCGGCAAGCTCAAAGCGCTGGACTGGAATACGCTCTGCCAGGGACAGAACGCTTCGGGCATCGAATACGGTTTCAAGTATTTCCAACAAGTTGGCGGTACCATCATGCTTCCCGTAGATTTCACCCCGAATCAGGTCGTCGCCCACGTGGACGGCGACGGCGGGCGGGTCGAGCAGAAGTTTTCGTGGGGCGATGCTGTCAAGGGCGAGGAGAACAATGATGTTCGGCAGTGACAAGCGTAAAAACAACGATAAGATCAGGGTCACCACCGTCATCAACACGCTGATCGCGGAAGGCACCGAGATTCAGGGTGACGTGCGATTTTCCGGCGGCTTGCATCTGGGAGGCGCGGTCAGTGGTTCGATTTATGCCGACGATGCCAACGCCATACTCACGATCAGCGAGACCGGTCGCGTCGATGGCGAAATCCGCGTATCGAACGCGGTGGTGAACGGCATCGTCAATGGCGACATGTTCGTCGGCGAGCGGCTGGAACTGGCCAGCAGCGCGCGCATCGAAGGCAATGTCCATTACAAGGTGCTGGAAATAGCCGCCGGCGCGCAGATCAACGGCAAGATGCTGTATCAGACCGAGCCGCTGAAACGCTTGTCACCGCCGGGAAGCATACCCGTTCAGGCGGTGCCGATGTCCGATGAAAAAAACCAAGCCAAACGGCATCCCAAGCCGGTACAGGCGCACCCATGAACCAGACGCTCACGCCCAGCTATCTCGACGCGGCAACCCCGCCGCTGCTCTTTACCGATGCGGCCGCCGGCAAGGTGCGCGAACTCATCGCCGAAGAAGGCAACCCCGGGCTCAAGTTGCGCGTGTACATCAGCGGCGGCGGCTGTTCGGGATTCCAGTACGGTTTCACCTTCGACGAAGAGCGTGCCGAGGACGATTTCGCCATGGACAAGGACGGCGTCACGCTGCTCGTGGACCCGCTCAGCCTGCAGTATCTGACCGGCGCGGAAATCGACTATTCCGAATCGCTGACCGGCGCGCAGTTCGTCATCCGCAACCCGAATGCGAAGACGACCTGCGGCTGCGGTTCTTCCTTTTCGATCTGATTTTTCTCCTTTCGGCCGCCACGTGCGCGAGCGCAGTAACGTCTTCGCCGGCATCGCGCTCGAACGCAATGCCGAACGGCGCGACGATCCCGCATGGGCCGCCGCGCAATGCGCCGACCCGCACGCGCGCTTCCTGCTGCTGGGCGCCGACGCGCCGGGTGGGCGTCCGGCGTTGACGCAACCGGCGCTATCGGCATTGCGCTGGCTCGACCAGGAAGAATGTCGGCGGTTTGCGCCCGGCATCGTCCCCACGTACCTGGGCGGCGACGACGATGGACCGCGTTTTTCGCTTGCCGTGGACGCGGCGCTCGCCGAGCGGGCGCACGCTGAACTGGGTGGGGCGTTCGTCGATCTGCGCCATGCCGGCCGGCATTTGCCGGCGCTGGATGCCGGACTCTTCGCCTTTGCGCGTGCGATCGCGCACTGGCATACGCGTGCACGCTGGTGCGGCGCGTGCGGATCGCCGGTGGCATTACACGCGCTGGGCCATCGCGGCCAATGCACGAATCCCGCGTGCGGCATCGAGCATTTCCCACGCGTGGATCCGGCCATGATCGTGATCGTGGGTTGGCACGATCGCTGCCTGCTCGGCTGCCAGTCGCATTGGGCGCGCAATCACTGGTCCACACTGGCCGGTTTCATCGAGCCGGGCGAATCGCTCGAAGACGCCGTGCGCCGCGAAGTATTCGAAGAATCCGGCGTGCGCGTCGGAGCGTGTACCTATCACTCCTCGCAACCATGGCCGTTTCCGTCTTCGCTGATGCTCGGCTTCACCGCCGCAGCGCAAGACCCGACGCTCCGGCTCGGGCGCGAACTGCGCGATGCGCGCTGGTTCGGCGTCGAGGATATCGTGCAGGGCCTTGCCGCCGGCACGCTGATCCTGCCGCCGCGCCTGTCGGTCGCACACCAACTGATCGCACACTGGCTGCGCGAACGCTCCGGCCTGGAACTGGCCCAGTTACTGCCCGATGCATCCTGGCGTGCGCCACATTCTTGATGATCCACGTCGATCTAAAATATTTCCTGTTGGGCCCACACGAACGGAAAGGAAGCACAAACCCACCACACTCGTCATTCCCGCATGCTTCTGGCGGGAATGACGCTGTTGGGTAGGGTTGGTGTCGATGGAAGGCTGTACTTTCACGCTAACGAATATCGGGTTCGTCATCCGCACAGGGCGCGAATGGAAATCGGAATATCGGCGCGTCCGCTAGAATGTCGCAAGCCTTCATTCCAATGACAAGCCATGGCTCAAACTCTACTCGTTGTCCTGCTGGTCATCGCCAGCAGCCTTGCCCTCCCCGATCTCGCGCGGCTGCGCAATTTTTCCTGGCTGCATGCCTTGGTCGCGCGCTGGATGGCCAGCACCAGCATCCCGGTGCTCGTGCTACCGATCGCGATCTTCGTGCTATGCCTGTGGATCCATTGGGCGCTGATGCTGGCGTTTTTCGGACTGCCCGCGTTCGCGTTCGCGGTCATCGTGCTGTTCTACGCCTGGGGGCCGCGCGATCTGGATGCGGATGTCGATGCGGTCCTGAAAGCGCCCGATAGCGATCGCCGCTACACGGCCGCGCAGGCGCTGCGGCCTGATCCAGCGACGGCGGCGCTCGCGGTCGAATCCGCGCCGCTGGTCGAAGCGGTGTTCCTCAGCGCGCTTTCGCGCTGGTTCGGCGTGCTGTTCTGGTTCGTCCTCCTCGGGCCGGCCGGCGCGCTGACGTATCGCATCGTGCACTGGCTGGCACGCCACCCGACCTTCGCGGCCGACATCGATACCGCGCCGCGCGCCACGCTGGAGCACAGCGCGTCGATCCTCGACTGGGCGCCGGCGCATCTGATCGCGCTCACGCTTGCGCTGGTATCCCAATTCGATTCGGTGATCTCAACATGGCGCGCCTACCACACGGCACATGGACGCGGCTATTTCACACTGGATCTGGGCTTTCTCGGCGCACTCGCACGGGCCGGTGTGGATGCCGATATCGTCGCCGGCGACGGCTATGCGCCCGATGTCAGCCAGCCGATGGCGGAACTGGCCGGTGCGCGCCGCGTACTGCGGCGCATCCTCGTCGTATGGCTGGTGGTGATCGCGCTGCTCGCGCTATCGGGTTTTACGCATGGATGAGCTGTGTCACTGGGGCCGATAGACTCCATCGATTTCGACCAGAAGCTCCGCGCGGCATATATCGCCGGCAAGAACGATCCAGCCGCCCGGAGGGCGCGTGTGATCGTGCATGATCGCGCTCACGCTATCCGCATCGGCCGGATCGCGCACATAGGCTTTCAGCAGGTTATGTGTCCCCAGGCGTGCGCGGCCATAGGCCCGCGCGGCGAGACTGACGAGGTTCGCCCGCGTTTCCTCGATTTGTGCGCGCAGGTCGTCGCGATGGAGCGAGGCGTGGCCGACCACCGCGGCGGTGCCCGAAACCAGCAACTGCGCATCCGCGGTCAACATGCCGCGCGCAAACGTCGGTGCGTTCGGACCATACTGGCGTGGATAGTGCCATGCGCTGACTTGGCGTGGATTTTCCACCGGCACGCCGCCGCGCCGCGCCGCGAGTCCATACACTTGCAGCACACGAACGCCGTCCTTGCGCCCGATCACGGTCGCCGCCGGATAGGGGACGAGTGCGCCGTTCGCACCGCGTGTGCGGCCACTGCAGAACAGACGATAGCGCTCACCATCGCCCGCACCCAGATTGATCGCGTCCAGATAATTCCATAGCCGCAGCACATGCGGTGTGGCGCTGGCACGCACGAAATCGATGAGCGTGCGATACGCATGGGCCGTCGCGTCCGCGATGCCGCCGTGCGCAGCCTCGTCCGCTTCGATGGCGAAAAATAACTGCTCACCGTCGGTGCTCCACGCCACTTCGCCCGACCGGCCGCACTGCACACGGGCGCCGGTGCGCCATACTTCCAAGGGTGCCGCTCCGACCGGCTCCAGCCCGACGCGGAACGCACGCGGATCCTCCGGCAGTGACGCACCCGCACCGAAGCCGAACACGGCGAGCACGTCGGTCCCTTCCAGCAGGCGTTGCGCCACGCCGCGCTCGTAGCCCAAGCGCAGTGACAATTCGGATTGAATCATTAAGAACTTATTCCTACGGAGGGAGGTATTAGACAGGCTCTAAATGTCCATTGTTTCTCCGCAAACACCCGCTGGTGTTGTTGCGGACAATCTGCCGCGAGGGGGCGCGGCATATCGTCGCACCCCCGTTCAGGTACCTTTCGAACCTGTTAAATTTTGTGACCTGAAACGCTCCTGTCAACAGGAAGAGGGTTCCCCCCAATCCTCTTTTCGGGAAGCATGTCCTCCCCAAACTCCATCTTCCCTGTCATGCAGGATGCTTTGGCAGGAGCGTTTCGCCTCACCCGATCGCCGCGAGCCCGATCGCGAACATGATGTAAAGCAGGCCAAACAGCGCAAGCCGCACCGGCGTCAGCGCATGCATGCGCAACAGCAGGAACAAGCCACCGATCGATAGCAGGGTGACGACTGCGGCCAGCATCAAGGCTCGATCGAACAGCCACGGCGTAAAGAGCAGGCCGAGCGCGCTCGGAATGGTGGCTTGGATCATCATCGCACCGCTGATGTTCGCCAGTGCCAGGCCGGTTTTGCCCTGCCGCACCCAGATGATCGCATTCATCGTTTCCGGCAACTCGGTCGCGACCGGACTCAGCAGCAGCGCCACCACGGCAGGCGACAAACCGAGCCACGGACCGATCCGTTCGAGTTGCCCGACGAACACGTGCGAGGCCACGAAGATCACCGCAAGCGCGATCGATGTCTGCACCACCGCCCAGGCGAGTCCAGGATCGGCCACACGCGGACGCAGCTTTAACGGTGCGAGTTCCGCGCGCTGTCCGCCGCCGGCTTCGCCGCGCATTTCGCTGCGGAAATACAGCGCATAGGCGAGCAGGAACAACCCGCCGAGCCATGGCTTGAGCGTGAACGCAAACAGGCCCAGCGCGACTTTCACCACAAAGATCAGCAGAAACCACCCCTGATCGCGGCGCAGATGTCCGTCCGCATCGGTCAGCGCCGCCGGC
>JAISPQ010000178.1 GCA_031274955.1 Rhodanobacter sp. | reverse complement strand
TTGCGCGCGTGTTTTGCGCTGACCCAGTGGATCGTGCCTTTCACCTTGCGCTCCGCGCCCGGCAGGCCGTGGCGCGTTTGCGGATCGAGCGTGCAGTGAAGCGCGCGGATCGAACCGTCGCCGTTCTTGACGACTTCCTCGCAGCGCACGATGCCGACGCCGCGCAGACGTACTTCGCCGCCAGGAATCAGGCGGTGAAAGCCCTTGGGCGGCACTTCGCAGAAATCCTCGCGTTCGATCCACACCTCGCGCGAGAACGGTACCTTGCGCGTGCCCATGTCGGGGTTCTTGGGGTGATTCGGAAACTCGATGGTTTCGTCGTGCTCCGCGTCGAGATTGGCGATCACGAGCTTCAGCGGATCGAGCACGGCCATGCGGCGCGGTGCGCGCGCGTCGAGTTCTTCGCGCACACAGGCTTCGAGCACGCTGAAGGCGATCACCGAGTTCTGTTTGGTCACGCCGGCGCGCTCCCAGAACGCGCGGATCGCCGCCGGCGGAAAGCCGCGGCGCCGCGCCCCGGCAAGCGTGGGCATGCGCGGATCGTCCCAGCCATCGACGAGACCTTCCTGCACGAGTGCCATCAGCTTGCGCTTGCTCATCACGGTGTAATCGAGATTACCGCGCGCGAACTCGATCTGTTGCGGCCGTGTGGGCTGTACCCACAGGCCGTTGGCGCGCAGCGGCGCGGTGAGCGAGGCATCGCCGGGCAGGTCGAGTTGGTCGAGGAACCAGTCGTAGAGCGGGCGATGATCTTCGAACTCCAGCGTGCAGAACGAATGCGTGATGCCTTCGACCGCATCCGATATGCAATGCGCGTAGTCGTACATCGGATAGATGTTCCAGGCGTCGCCAGTGTTCTGGTGCGTGAGCTTGCGGATGCGGTAGATGGCCGGATCGCGCATGTTGATATTGCCCGAGGTCATGTCGATCTTCGCGCGCAGCGTGCGCGCGCCATCGGCGAATTCACCGGCGCGCATGCGTCGGAACAGGTCGAGGTTTTCCGCGACACTGCGCGCGCGATACGGCGAATCGCGGCCGGGTTCGGTGAGCGTGCCGCGCCAGGCGCGCACCTCGTCGGCGGAAAGATCGCAGACGAACGCCTTGCCGTCGCGGATCAGCTTTTCCGCACACAGATACAGCACCTCGAAATAATCCGAGGTATGGCGCAGCGTGTTCCATTCAAAACCGAGCCAGCGCACATCGCTCTTGATCGCCTCCACGTACTGGATGTCTTCCTTGGCCGGATTGGTATCGTCGAAACGTAGCGCGGTGGTGCCGTCGAACTCGCGCGCGATGCTGAAATCCAGACAGATCGCCTTCGCGTGGCCCAGATGCAGATAGCCGTTGGGTTCGGGCGGAAATCGCGTCACGACCCTGCCGCCGTGCTTGCCGGCGACGCGGTCGTCGATCACGATCTGGCGGATGAAGTGGTTGGTGGCAGCGGGAGCGGCGGCTTGCGTCATGGGGATGGCCGTCATGCGGCGACAGGGGAGGACGTGAAGCTTGCAAGTGTAGCCGTGCAGTCGGCGAGAGCGAACAACCCGATGCGCGAAGGGGGCCTCGAAAAACTGCGTTCGATGTTGGGCGCCGACGTTGTAAAGCGCGCTTCTTGCAGTTGCTACAGGGGAGTTTGGTGGAAATTATGAAGTTTATCTTTATTTTATAATTTCCCTAAACTCGGTATAAACTTCCGACTATGGATCCGGCTATCAACCCCTACGCCCCCGGCGCCGGCACGCCACCGCCCGAACTGACGGGCCGCGAAAGTCGTGCGTGAGGCTCTGAGGATGCGCGCGCCGCGACGACAGGGCATGATGCGCGGCAGGCGGATATCCAGTTGCAATCCGGAAGAACACGTGAAAATCGTCTATCGCGCGGAAAACATCATCGACGCTCACCTGGTCAGGAATGCGCTGGCGCAGGAGGGCATCGTCGCGTTCGTCAGCGGCGAATATCTGACTGGTGCGCTGGGCGAATTGCCGGCTTTGGACCTCGTCGCCATCATGGTGGCCGAGCACGATGTCGAGCGCGCTGTGTTTATCGCCCGCAGCGTCGATGCGGCATTGCGTGAGGAGCGTGGCCGTCACGCGGACCCGGCCGGTGCGCCGCTTCCGGCGTTTTGATGGCTCTCAAGCCTTGGGATGCGGCCAGCGAAGCATGGCATGGAAGGCTGTGCTTTCACGCTAACGCCTAAATTAACCGGCGGCGTAGCCGTCCGGGTTGAACGCAATGTTAGCGAAGTAATCGGCCCGGACGTGCCGAAAACCGTTCCGAAAGAAAGTCGCTTGCATCTGATGATGCTTATATAAATCAACAAGTTAGGCGCGAGTCTCTTGAGGGGCCATTTAGCCCTTGCTGAGTTTTTTAAAGTATGTGAGAACATGATTTTTGTACACCGTTTCAAGATGCTCTCTAAATACAGTTTCATCACCTCCAAAGCCAAACGAAAGTGCCTTTTTTATTTCCGGTAAGTGATTGAAGCGCCCTGCATCAAAAGCTTCTTTGGCGTTTTTGATGCTGAGCCAATTAAAGTTCACGGACTCCTGCTCATCCCAACAATCGGAGATGGTGCACAAAATTGCTATGGCTGAACCTTCGTGTAGCAGAGCCTCATCTATTTCGAGCGTATAACCAGGCGGGGGTAGCATCTTTGAGTCGATGAACTCTAGCGGTGAGAAACGCCCTGTTTCCAAGTTGTGCCCGAAGCCACCATACGAGGACACCATATCGACGTACAGATACAGGATGTCCCTGATGGCATCTTCCGCATACTGTCGAGTTTCGCTTGTGATGTGCACGACAATTCCTCAGCCTAACGATGCTCATAACGTTAGCGCCTGCTACGCGTGTTCAGTCTTCCTCGACCTTCGGCTTATAAGCATCCGTTAATTGCTTCTGCACCTGCGACGGTACCGGTTCGTAATGGCTGAACTCGATCGCATAGCGGCCTTGTCCGCCGGTCATCGCTTTGAGCTCGGTCTGGTAGTCCGCCACTTCCGCCAGCGGCACTTGCGCCTTGATGATGATTTCTCCGCCGCGCAGCGAATCGGTGCCGTTGATGCGTGCGCGTTTGCCGGCGAGGCCGCCGGTCACGTCGCCCATGTGCGCGTCGGGAACGTAGACATCCAGATTCACGATCGGCTCCAGTATCTGCGGGCGCGCCTTGGTGATCGCGTCGAGGAACGCTTTCTTGCCGGCGCTGACGAACGCGATTTCCTTGGAGTCGACCGGGTGATATTTGCCGTCGTAGACGATCACGCGCACATCCTGCATCTGGTAGCCGGCGATCGCGCCGTGTTCGAGCACCTGCCGCACGCCTTTTTCGACCGCCGGGATGAACTGGTTGGGAATCGTGCCGCCTTTGACTTCATCGACGAACTCGAAACCTGTGCCGCGCGGCAAGGGTTCGATGCGCAGGAACACTTCGCCGAACTGTCCGGCGCCGCCGGTCTGCTTTTTGTGGCGATGATGGCCTTCGGCTTGTAGGCATCGGTCAGTTGTTTCTGCACCTGCGGCGGTACCGGCTCGTAATGGCTGAACTCGATCGCATAGCGGCCTTGTCCCCCGGTCATCGCCTTGAGCTCGGTCTGGTAGTCCGACACTTCCGCCAGCGGCACCTGCGCCTTGATGATGATTTCGCCGCCACGTAGCGAATCGGTGCCGCTGATGCGCGCGCGCTTGCCGGCAAGGCCGCCGGTCACGTCGCCCATGTG
>JAISPQ010000142.1 GCA_031274955.1 Rhodanobacter sp. | reverse complement strand
CGCCGGCGCAGCACGAACTCGTCGCGAAAATAACCCAGATGCGCGATCGGCCCGCCGAACGAGGTCAGGCCGAGCTTGAGAAAGGCGGTAAAGACTTCGCGCAACGAACCGCGCGCGGCGTGGTTGGCGGGCAGCATGGCGCCAATCTAACAGATTGACCGCGGCGGATCGCGGTAATAACATTGTTAACATTATGAAACCGATGCAAGTCGCCATCCGCGAAATCGGCAACAGCAAGGGCATCGTCATTCCCAAGCCCGTGCTCGCGCAACTTGATCTGGACCGCGAGGCCGCGATGACGATAGAAGACGGTGCGATCGTGTTGCGCAAGCCCGCCAAGGCTGTGCGTGTCGGCTGGGCGCAAGAGGCCAAGGCTGTGGCGGAACGCGGCGAGGATGCGCTCGTGCTCGGCGAATTCGGCAACGCAGACGACGCCGACCTGCAGTGGTAAAGCGCGGCGATATCTGGCTCGTCAGTCTCGATCCGACCCAGGGTAGCGAGATTCGCAAAACTCGACCCTGCGTGATCGTCTCGCCCGCGGAATTGCACGATCATCTGCGCACGGCCATCGTCGCGCCGATGACTTCGAAAGGATTTCCTGCGTCGTTTCGCATCCCGTTGGCGCACACCGGCACGAAAGGCTGGGCCCTGCTCGACCAGATTCGCGCCGTCGACAAGGTGAGACTGATCAAGAAGCAAGGGGCGGTTTCGCCCAAGACCCTGCTTGCGATCCTGATGAGCTTGCAGGAAATCTTCGCCGAATAGCGCATAGAGGCTGGGCTGACACAAGCCCAGATCGTTCCCGCCGATGGTTTGTCATTGCGTTGAGTTTGGCCTACGATGCCAAGCAATCGTACTATGGATGCAGTTGCATCCCGCTATGGCCGAATTTTTTCAGCAGTTCGCTTTTATCAGTTCGGTGCTTGCCGGGTTCTCTTTCACTTTTTACGGCACCCTGCTCACGGTGACCCGTGAGCATAGGGCAGGTACGTGGGCGGCATTTTTTACGCTTGCGGCTTCTGTGGCTTTTTTGCCCGTTACCTTGGGCATGACACTTTACGCCATGACCGCCCCCGCCCATTCGGGAGACTTCAGTAACGCATTTCTGTTAGAGGACCCACAATACGGCTGGCTCTCGATGCTGTTCATCTGCGGCTTGATATTTCTTTTGACGAGTTTCGGCATCAGCGGCTGGATACGTTCTCGCGGCTTGGGTGTCGCCACCACCTGTTTGTCTTTGCTGGGCTTGATCGTTACCTTGGTTGTACTTGGGCCACATGTCGGCATGAAAACCGTCCCTTGAAGGCAAGCGCGATAAACCGGGCTTGTCAGCCGGGCGTCTACGATAGAAAAAGCCCACCCACGCTCAAACTTCCAGCGACGCCAGATCGCCCTTGGTTTCCAGCCATTCCTTGCGGTCCGCGGCGCGTTTTTTCGACAGCAGCATATCCATGAACTTTCGTCGTGCCGTCATCGCCTTCGATGACGCCGCCATCGACGCCGAGGCCGACGGTCAATTGCACCAAGCGGCGCGTGTCGGGGTCGATCGTCGATTCGCGCAGCCGCGCGCGAGTTTTATCGTAGGTGCTTTCAGTGAAGCCAGTGAGGCGCTCGAACCAGGTCAATTGTTTTCTCTCCGTGATTTCAGCGAAAACCATTTTTCCATTCCCGCAGGATGGCGAACACTTCGGCGGGGTCTTCGGCGGGGTCTGTCAGGGTTCTTCCGCAGTGGCGTTCGGCGGCGGCGATGACTTCGGGTTGTTTGCATCTGAGGAAAGGGTTGGTTTGCAGTTCTTCGGCGAGCGTCAATGGCGCCGTGGCTTGATTGCCGGCGCGCAAATACGCGACGTGCCTGGCGCGTTCGTGCAGTGCGCCGTTGTCCGGTTCCACCGCGAGAGCGAAGCGAATGTTCGACTGCGTGTATTCGTGCGCACAGAATATCCGGGTTTCGGGCGGCAGCGCGGCGAGTTTGTTTAACGAGCCCCACATCTGTTGCGCGGTTCCCTCGAACAGCTGCCCGCAGCCGCAGCCGAACAAGGTGTTGCCACAAAACAATGCGCCGAATCCGTAATAGGCGAGGTGGCCTTGAAGATGTTCTACAACCGGAGTCGCCGTCACTCCACACTGGGCTATGACCGCCGGTTCGGTTTCTGCAGAACTGGATCGGCGAGCATGCTGCTCAGCGATGCTTAGTGGCATAGGCACGGCCCGTTGGAAGGCGAAATTCGACAGGTACCTCGGTTCTCACAGTGATGCGAGCACAGCCTGGGCACTGGAGACTTTGAACTCGCCGGGCGCTTCCACCGCCAGTTTCTTCACCACGCCGTCTTCGGCATAAAGCGCGAAACGCTGGCAGCGCAGACCCATGCCGAAGCGGGTCGCGTCCATTTCCAGTCCCAGTGCGCGGGTGAACTCGCCGTTGCCATCGGCGAGCATCGCCAGCCCTTGCGGAGCCTGTTGCGATTTCGCCCAGGCGTTCATCACGAACGTATCGTTGACCGCCATACACAGGACATCGATACCGCGCTTGTGAAAGTCGTCGAAATGCTTCACAAAGCCGGGCAGGTGTTGTTCCGAGCAGATGGGCGTGAACGCGCCCGGCACGGCAAACAGCACGACCTTGCGTCCCTTGAAAACGTCGTCCGTACTCAGCGTCGCTCGCGTGTCGCCTTTGGACACGCTCAGGGTCGCCGCTGGAATACGTTGATTGATTTGAATCGTCATTGGCATGTCCTCATGTGATCCGCCTGGAGTGTGGGCGAAGTTGCATCATACGTCGTATGGGATGGATCGGTTCCCGCTCTTGAAAGCATGGGAGCCGGCTCCATCTCTGCGTCCATCGCGGCTACATGCCGCCCCAAAATGTACGGAGAGATTCCCATGATCGTGACTCATTGCAACCCGTGGTTCGTGCGCGGCAATGCGCTGTCGCAACCCACACTGAACCGTTATTTCAATGCTGTGGATACCGACAGCGACACCCAGCGCAATTGGATGCCGCACGTGGATGTCCGCGAGGAAGCCGATCGTTTCGTGATCCTGGCCGATGTGCCGGGTGTGGACCCGAGCCGGATCGACATCCAGATGGACAAGAACGTGTTGTCGCTCAAGGGTGAGCGGGCAGGCCAGGCCAGTGGCGAGGGTGTTGCGTTGACGCGCACCGAGCGTCGCCATGGCCGTTTCGAGCGCAGTTTTGTGCTGCCGGAGAGTGCGAATGCCCAGTGCATTACGGCGGCCGGCAAGCATGGCGTGCTGGAGATTTCGATCCCGAAGAAACAAGAAGCCGCGCCGCGCCGCATCGTGGTCAACGCATGAGTGTGGCCGCCGGCATCCGCAGCATGCGGGTGCCGGCGCTTTGGCGCGTTCACCGCGGGGTGCGCGTGTCGTGCGAGAATCATCAGCCCGCGGTCATGCTGCGGGTTGTTTCGTTTGCGGGTGACGAATGCAGTTCAAGGACTATTACGACACGCTGGGTGTGAAGCCCGATGCGACCGGTGCGGAGATCAAATCCGCGTATCGGCGTTTGGCGCACAAATACCATCCGGATGTCAGCAAAGAAGCCGGCGCGGAAGAGAAGTTCAAATCGGTCAACGAAGCCTATGAAGCGTTGAAGGATCCGGAGCGCCGCAAGGCCTACGATCAGTTGCGCGCCGGCGGTTATCGCGGCGGCGACGAGTTCCGTGGCCCGCCGCCGAACTGGCGGGGTAACGTCGATTTCGGCGAGGGCGGCGGCGCGGACTTCGGCGATTTCTTCGAATCGCTGTTCGGTAGACAGGCGGCCGGCGGTCGCGCCGGGCCGCGCCGCGGACGCGATCTGCACTCGCGGATCGCCCTGGATATCCGCACCGCCTATGCCGGTGGCCGCGAGCGCATCATGCTGGGCAACGGCAATAGCGCGCGCGCGCTGGAAGTGAAGATCCCAGCCGGCATCGTACCGGGCCAGCAGATCCGGCTGGCCGGGCAGGGCCATCCGGGTATGCACGGCGGCCCCGCGGGCGATCTGATTCTCGAAATCGGCTTGCGCGACGATGAGCAGTTCCAGCTCGAAGGCCACGATGTACGCGTGAATCTCCCGATTGCGCCATGGGAAGCCGCGCTCGGTGCAACGGTACCGGTGCCGACGCTCGGCGGTACGGTCGAATTGCGGATACCCGTGGGTTCCGACAGCGGCCGCAAGATGCGCCTGCGCGGGCGCGGCTGGCCCGGCAAGACGCCGGGCGATCAGATCGTCACGCTGATGGTGCACACGCCACGTGCGCAGACCGAGGCGCAGCGCAAGTTCTACGAAGACATGCAACAAGCGTTCAACTTCGACCCACGCGCGTGAGCGCTTGCGCAAGAACCGGCTACGCGGCGAGACCGCGCAAACTGCCTTGGCTCGTTATGGTTTCCGGACAGGCTCTGGGAAAGCCGAGCGTCAGGTTTCTAGCAGGCAACGGGTGATGATGTTTATCAAATCACTCTCGTTGACTGGCTTGGTCAGATAGGCCTTGGCGCCCTGACGAAGGCCCCACACGCGATCGGTCTCCTGATCCTTGGTCGTCACCAGCACGATCGGGATGTGACTGGTCTTGGGATCGCGGGTGATCGTGCGTGTCGCCTGGAAACCGTTGAGGTTGGGCATTACGACATCCATCAAGATGAGATCGGGCAACTCGCGTCGTGCGATCTCGATGCTGGCGGCGCCGTCTCCGGCGGTGAGGGTCTGATAGCCGAGCTTTTCGACCAAGCGTTTAAGCCCGATCAACTGCGTGGGCGAGTCATCGACGATCAATATTCTTGGCATGAAAAAGTTTCCTGGCGAGGTGCTGCATTTTAGCAGGCTCTAAGCCGAAGTTCCTTTACATTTATCTAACTCATCGGTTTTATTATGGCTAATGAGTGGCTACAAGCCTCTCTGGTTTAATAAAATCAATGGATTACGAAAGGTTGTCAGGTAGTCACATGCGGCGCTTACCCGCCTGCGGCCCGACGGCCACAGGCGACCTTGTTCTTCCTTGACCTGCGAACAAACAGTTTCCGCGCGGGCGGAGGGAGATATTAGCGAGGTAATCGGCCTGGGTGTGCCGAAAACCGTTCAAAAAAAGCCACCCGCATTTAATTCATAATACAAATCAACAAGTTATATGCGACCTTCTTGAGAGGCAGGCTCTAAGAACCGACGTGCCGGCACAGTACCAGCGCGCGTGGTGACCCTCCTGGCGGTCTATCCGTCAGCGTTTGGCAAGAGGGTGGGTTTCAGGGCGGGATCGTCCCAGCCCGGACGCAGCGCGAAGCGTGCACCGTATTTCTGTGCGAGTGCATCGAGCCGCGCGGTCAGTACATCGACGCCGGTGTCGCGTATATGCTGGATCGGGCCGCCGCGGAACGGCGCGAAGCCGGTACCGAAGATCACGCCGGCGTCGAGCAGGTCGGCGTTGTCGACGACCTTGTCGTGCAGGCAGGCGACCGCTTCGTTGAGCAGCGGCAGGATCAGGCGGTCTTGCAGGTCGTCCGGTGCGACGTAGCGTGGATCGGCCTTGGGTTTTTTGGGCTTGCCGTTTTCCCATGTGTAAAAGCCCTGGCCGTCTTTCTTGCCACGTTTGCCGCCATCGATGAGTGTGCTCAGACCCGGAGGAATATCCAGGTTGAGGAAAGGCGCCAGTTCCGCGCCGACGGCGGCGGCCACGTCCAGACCTACGGTATCGATCAGTTCGATCGGTCCCATCGGCATGCCGAATTTTTTCGCGGCCTTGTCGATCACCGGGCCCGGAATGCCTTCGCTGAGGGCGCGCGCGGCTTCGAGCAGGTACGGCACCAGCACGCGGTTGACGAGGAAGCCCGGCGTACCGGCCACCGGCACCGGCAGTTTGTTGATCGCCTTGCAGAAGGCCAGCGCGCGTTTCTCGACGGCGGAATCCAGTTGATCGTGACACACAACCTCAACCAGCGGCATCAGCGCGACAGGATTGAAATAATGCAGTCCGAGGAAGCGCGCCGGCTGTTGCACGGCAGTGCGCAATTGCACCAGCGGAATGCTCGATGTGTTGGTGGCGATCAGCGCATCGGACTTGAGCGTGGACTTGGTGGCGCGGTATAGCGTCTGCTTGGCGTCGAGATTCTCGAAGACCGCTTCGATCACCAGATCCGCGTCGGCGGCGCCGTGGCCTTCCACGTCGGGTTGCAGACGCGCCAGTGCGGGGTCGATGCGGTCCGGCGTTTTCAGTCGTTTGGCGAACAATTTCTTGGCGCGATCCAGCGCAGGTTGCACGAACTTCATCTCGCGGTCTTGCAGGGTCACCTCGAAACCGTGTAGCGCGCACCACGCGGCGATGTCGCCGCCCATCACGCCGGCGCCGACGACGTGGACGCGCCGGATGCCATGTTCGCCGCTGCCGAGCGATTTCAGGCGTTCCTGCAGAAAGAACACGCGAATCAGGTTATGTGCGGTCGGCGTCGTCGCGAGTTTGGCGACCGCGCGCGCTTCGAGCGTGAGGCGTTGCCGGATGTCTGCGCTGCCACGCTGCCAGGTTTCGATCAGCGCGAACGGCGCCGGGTAGTGTTCTTTGCGGACCTTGGCGGCGGTCTGTTTGACGAGGATAGGCGCGAGAATCTGCCGCACCGGCCAGAGGTTGGTCGCCCAGGCCGTGGCGCGTTGCGCGAGGGAGCGCGCGTGCGGATGGCGGATCAGTTGCTTGGCCGCATCCAGCAGCGATTCGGGGGAGGCCAGGGCATCGACGAGGCCCATGGCTTTGGCATTTGCCGCCGATAGGTTGCGGCCGGTCAGCATCATCTCCAACGCGGCCGGTGCGCCGAGCAGGCGCGGCAGGCGTGCACTGCCGCCCCAGCCGGGGAAGATGCCGAGTTTGACTTCTGGCAGCGCGATGCGCGTGGACGGATCGCGTGAGGCGACGCGGTAGCGGCAGGCGAGCGCCAATTCGGTGCCGCCGCCCATGCAGTAGCCGTGGATGGCGGCGACGGTGGGGCAGGGCAGACGTGCCAGTTTTTCAAACACACGCTGACCGTTTTCCAAGGCGTCGAGTACCGTTCCGCTCTTTTTGAGGGCCTCGAATTCCTTCAAATCGGCGCCGGCGATGAAGCCGGCGCTCTTGCCCGAGCGGATCACGATGCCTTTGGGCGGCTCGATGGCCAGCCGTTCGATGATCGTGGCGAGTTCGTCGAGCACGGCGCGGCTGAGTGCGTTGACCGCGCTGCCGAGGCGATCGAGCGTCAGAATGAAAATGTCTTCCTGGTCACACTCGCTGTGCCAATGCTGGAAACGCAAACCTTCGAACATGGACGGCTCCTGCTTAAGGACGCGCAAGGAATGGCTATAATCCTGGCAAGGCATGCACCGGGTCAATGAGGCGAGCGCAGTGGGTTTTTCAAGGCACCCTCGCCGAACTGTTCGACCACGTTCTCCACATCTCTCCCGGCACAGGCGCCGGGCATAGCACGCTGTGGTCGCGTCCGGGGTTGGCCACGTCCTGCGAAACTATTTGTGCAGGATAGGGTCTATGGCAGCCCGCAAGGCCGGATTTGGTGGAGGGCCGGCGCTTGTCATGGTGCGGCTGGGTATTTGGCATACCCGGCCGGGTTGCTTTTTCGTGACCAGCCTACGTTCCCGGCGTGGGGACGGTGGGAGATCGTTAGACAGTTTTTTTGAGGAGAATGGCCCGGATGGGCGAAAGCGAGTCGGATCAGGCGCTGGTCGAGCGCGTCCAGAAGGGCGACAAACGCGCCTTCGATCTGTTGGTGAGGAAATACCAGCACAAGCTAATCGGGGTGATTTCCCGCTATATCGGCGACTGGAGCGAATGCCAGGATGTCGCGCAGGAGGCGTTCGTGCGCGCGTATCGTGCGATCGGCTCGTTCCGCGGCGATGCGCAGTTCTATACGTGGATGTACAGGATCGCGATCAATACCGCGAAAAATTATCTGGTTTCGCAGGGGCGGCGACCGCCGACCGACGACGTGATGATCGATGATGCCGT
The DNA here is from genome assembly GCA_031274955.1 of Rhodanobacter sp. GTDB lineage: Bacteria > Pseudomonadota > Gammaproteobacteria > Xanthomonadales > Rhodanobacteraceae > Dokdonella_A. The sequence goes on along the minus strand of JAISPQ010000142.1, from coordinate 971 downwards.
CCAGTTCGATGGTACCGCGCGTCTGCACGAATCCGCCACGCCCGAGCGCGAACTCATGCGCCAGGAAATTGAACAAACCGTGTTCGCCGTTGTCAAAGGGTTGCCTGAGGAGCTGAGAACCGCCATTACACTACGCGAGGTGGACGGGCTTAGCTACGAAGAGATCGCGGAAACGATGAACTGCCCGATCGGTACGGTCAGATCGCGTATCTTCCGCGCCCGGGAAGCGATTGACGAACAATTGCGACCGCTGTTGTCGGAGGAAAATTAGGCCACCATGAACCAGCAGACTCACGAGCAACTTTCCGTATTGATGGACGGCGAACTGGATCGCGATCAGATGCGTTTCCTGTTGAAGCGCATCGGCAGCGACGCGGAATTGCCAACGCGATGGGCACGCTATCACGTCACCCGACAGGTTCTGCGCCGGCAGGATGTCGTACTCGCGCCAGGATTCGCCGCCGCGGTGATGGCACGGCTGGATCGTGAGCCGGCCGTTCATTCGGGCCGCACCATTCCATGGCTGCGCTGGGGTACGGGCGGCGCTATCGCCGCATCGGTGGCCGTAGCCGCCCTGATGCTGACGCGGCCGACCGCCGTCGATGTGGCATCGCCACAGCGGGCGACGGCGGCGCGGCCCCCCCAGAGCGTCGTGGCGCCTGTCGCTGCGGTTGCCGCAACGTCGGCGGCTCCGCGCAACGAGTTCCGTGCACCGTTGGCCACACCCAGTGCCGCGGTCGCTGTCGCACCGGCCAGTTTCGGCACGAATCTGGTCGAACCGCTGGCCGTAGACCCGCAGATGCAGTCCTACCTCATCCGGCATTATCAGGCGACCGGCGGCGTCGGCGCCGGTCCGTCGAACTTCGTGCCGTATGTTCTGCTGGGCAATCAGCGGCAGGAGAATGCAACGCCGGCCGCTGCGCAGAACCGTTGATGTGCGGGGCCGGCACGCGAACGGTCATGGCGGTTTG
>JAISPQ010000065.1 GCA_031274955.1 Rhodanobacter sp. | reverse complement strand
ACCGGACGTGTGGCCGAGGCCAAACGCTGGACAGCCAATGGGCCGGTCTTCATCACTGATCGCGGCACACCCGCGCACGTGCTGATGAGCATCGATGAATACCGGCGCTTGACCAACGCCGGCGGCAGCCTGATTGACGCATTGGCCATGGAAGGCGGCCAGGACATCGACTTCGATCCACCCAAGATCAACTTCAAATCGCGCCTGCCGGGCTTTGGGGATGGTTGATGGGCGCCTCGAAAAATCGAAACGCTGAGCCTAACGGCCCTCTGTTGGCGTCGGATGCGTCGAATGGGAGCTTGTTCTTTCTTCTCCGGTAGGTTTTTCGAGGCGCCCGATGTATTTGCTCGACACCAACGTAATCTGCGAACTGCGTCTGGGCCGACGCGCCGATGCGCGCGTGCGTGACTGGGTGCGCGCGCAGCCGCAGGCGGCGCTGTACATCAGCGCCATCACGTTGCTTGAGATCGAGCAAGGGATCCTGCTCAAAGCGCGCCGGGACGCTCAGCAAGGGGAACGTCTAAGAACGTGGTTTCGCCATCAGGTGATACCGAGCTTCGAGCGCCGCACGCTCGCTGTGGATGCTAGCGTTGCGTTGACTGCGGCGCAGTTGCACGTGCCCAATCCTGCGCCCGAGCGTGATGCGCTGATCGCCGCGACGGCGCTGGTGCATGGTTTTGCCGTGGTGACGCGCAACATAGGCGATTTCGAGGGGGTGAGCGGTTTGCCAAGAGTGAATCCGTGGCAAGGCACACGGGATCGGTAATGCAACGACAAAGCTGCGGCACGTACACTCCTCAACACGCGTATGTTTCATCGCTTTGAATCCAGGCCATCACGGGCATGCACGATCACGATATACCGCTGTGCGTGGATCTCGACGGGACTTTGATCCGCACGGATCTGACGGTCGAGAGCCTGTTCGCGTTCATTGGACGCAATCCGCTGGATGTGTTCCGTGTTCTGGCCTGGCGCGTGCGCGGGTGGGCGCATATGAAGCGTGAGGTTGCGCGGCGCGTGTGCGTGGATGCCGCGTCGTTGCCTTACGACGAACGCGTGCTCGAACTAGTGCGCGCGGCGGGCGGTCGCCGTCGGCGCGTGTTGTGTACTGCGTCGGATCAGATCGTGGCGGATGCGGTCGCGGCGCATCTGGGCTTGTTTGATGAGGTGCTCGGCAGCGACGGTGTGCGCAGTCTGGGCGGACGCGGCAAGCGCGACGAACTCGTTGCACGTTACGGCGAGCGCGGCTTCGACTACGCCGGCAATGCAACGGTGGACCTGCAGGTGTGGCGGCATGCGCGGCAGGCCATCGTGGTCAATGCGCCGCCCCGGCTCGTCGCGCGCGTGCGGCGCGAATGCGCTGTCGAGCGGGTGCTGGAATGGAACGGCCACGGCACGCGTGCTTGGTTGCGTGCGCTGCGGAACCCAAGCGTGCGTCGATCTGCGCCGCAGTGATGGAGTCTCTTGCGACTTCACTCTTAACAGAAATGGCAAAGCGTTCGCTACATGGCGGCCAGATCTACGCCGCTCTTGCTCGTCGTTCCCGCCAGGAGCACGCGGGAATGACGCTGTTGGGTAGGCCGAAGTGTTTGGCTCCGGCCGGATGGGGTTCCTACAGCATCCGCTTCAGCTCCGGCATCAGCGGCAGTTTGCGCACACGTACTGTAGTTGCCGCATAAACCGCGTTGGCGAGCGCGGGCGCGGCGCTGGGTACGCCCATTTCGCCGGCGCCGGAAGGTTCCTCGTTCGATTCGACGATGTGCACTTCGACCGTGCGCGGCGCCTGCGCCATGCGCAGCAGCGGATAGTCCGAAAGGTTGTGCTGCTGAACCTGACCCTCCTTGACGGTGATCGCGAGGTTCAGTGCGGCGGAGATCGCATCGATCGTGCCACCCATCATTTGCGCTTCCACACCCAGGGGATTGACGACGCGGCCGACATCGACGACGCAGATCGCGCGATGGATGAGTAGATTTGAACCTTCGACCGAGACTTCGAACGCATGCGCGGCGTAGCCGCCAAAGGTGAAATGGCAGGCGATGCCCAAGCCATGGCCATCGTTGCGCGGCACGCCCCAGCCGATGCGCGCGGCGCAAAGTTTGAGCACGTTAGCCAGGCGCCCGGTATCGAAGGTCGGGCCGCCGTGTCCGCTGTAGAGAATCTTGCGCGGCTCACCAAGCAGGCTCAGGCGCAGATTCACCGCGTCCTGGTGTGAGGCCACGGCCACTTCGTCGATGAAGCTCTGCACCGCGAATGCGTGAAAGGTATGAATAGGCGCACGCCACCAGCCGCGCGGCATGCCCGAGGCGACGCTGAAGAACGTCTTGTCGAGGTTGGCGACGAGCCCGGCGGGGAAGTCGTCCGGTTCCAGACACGCGGCGTAGAGCGGGCGATTCTGCATGCTGGTTTCGCGGTAATTGCGTGGCGTGGCGGCGCAGCGGTGCGACCAGCCGGTGATGTTTTTCTTCTTGTCCAGCGTCGCCGCCAGCGCGTGCACACCGAACGGGCGGTAGAAATCGTGTTGCAGATCGTCCTCGCGCGT
>JAISPQ010000157.1 GCA_031274955.1 Rhodanobacter sp. | reverse complement strand
ACATTGTCGTCATGGGGCACATTGCAGATCAATTTCTCGACGTGTACCCAAGGGACCGCCACGCTGACCGGCCAGGATGGCAGCACGGTGACCATGGACAATTTGCAGATGATTGCTGGCGTGATGGATGCGCCGGGGTGTTGATCGAGGGTTTACCCTGCCACGAGTGGGAGAAGGGCTTTATCCCTCCTCTTGCTCGTGGCCACGGTGAGGTCGGTGAAGTCGCCGGTAGGGCGCGCGAGAGGTTCGGCATCCTGCTCTTTGGGAATGTTCGACAGGGCGAGCGCTACACCGGGCTTGGGCAGGCGGATGCGGGCTGCGATCGGTAGGTGATCGGATACCGGGTACGCGAGCGCCCAGCGCCGTTCGATTTCGATCGAGGCGGATACGAGGATGTGGTCGATCGCACGCCGGGGGCGCCAGCTTGGGAATGTCGCGGGCGATTCGTTCGGACACACCAGCGATGTGTGCGAATACAGTCGTTCAAGTTCGCGGCCCTTGGCGGGGGCATTGAGATCGCCCATCAGCACGGCGCATGGATGTCGGCCGATCAGTTCGGCGAGGAACGCGATCTGCCGCGTGCGCGCTTTCGGGCCGAGCGAGAGATGCGCGATGACCACCACCAGGGCGTCCGCATCCGTGCCGAAACGTGCCCATAGTGCGCCGCGTCCGGGGATGCGGCCGGGCAGGGGATAGGCAAGCACTTCATCCGGTTGCCGACGTGCGAGCAGGCCGTTGCTGGAGGTTGCCAGATGCGATACGCGCCGGTTTGGCTGGTGGCTCCAGTAGGGGAACTCGGCGGTTTCGGCGAGGTACTGCGTCTGGTTGAGAAAGCCCGAGCGCAAGCTGCCGGCATCGGCTTCTTGCAAGGCGACAAGATCGAAATCGCGGATGATGCGTGCGAGCCCGTCGAGGTTCGCGCGCTTGCCGGCCGGTAGCATGTGTTTCCAGCCGTGCGTGACGTAATCGCGATAGCGGCGCATGCTGCCACCGGCGAGGATGTTGCAACTGAGCAGGTCCAGGCGCAGGCCTGCATCACGTGGCGGCGCGGCGGTGGATGCGGAATGGATCATGGGCTGCTCTGCTCAACCGCGCTTTTGGGCGCAGCAGGTAGGCTGTGTTCGCGTTCTCATAGTGCCCTCTCCACCAGCCTCTCTCCGGCAAGCAGGGCAGGGAAGCAAAAGCACTCCTCTTCAAGAGCTTGCCCCCGAAGTGCTTCTGATCGGGGGACAAGGCAGCGCGTTTGGAACCTGCGGTTCGCGCTCTGCCCAGCGCCCGAAGCAGGAACGCAGCGGGTTTGGGTGGGGAGGGTGTCGGCTGGGCCACTCTTTGCATCATCCGGGGCGGCGCATAAACACCATGACCGTTGGGGGAGAAGGTAAGCCAGCGACAACACCCCGGCTTCGGGGGTTGTTTCTCTACTTCGCGGCGGCTTTGGGTTTGGCGGCTGGGTCGTGTTCCTTCTTCACCAGATAATTGATGAGATCGATCATCTGATCATAGCCGCCGGCGGATTCGCCGGTAATGCGGTACTTGCCGTTCACGACGACGCTCGGCGTGCCTTCGATACCGTCGCCTTTTACGATGTCCGCGGCACGTCGCAACTTGCTTTCGGTTTCAAACGAGGACGCGGCGGACAGAAACTTCGCTTTGTCCACGCCGGATTGTGCGTAGAAGCCGGCCAGTTCGTCGATCGTGCGCATCGGGATATGGTCGCGGTGCAGAGCGTCGTACAGCGCCTGATGCGTCTGCTCGAGCACGCCCAACGATTGCGCGGCATAGTACGCACGCGCGAACGGTTCCCAGGAGGGGTTGAAGGCGGCCGGCATGTAGTCGAACGTCGCATACGCGGGCAGCGACTGTTTGATCTTCTCGGCGTAGGGTTGGAAATGCGCGCAGTGTGGGCAGGCGTAGGAGAAGATTTCCAGCACTTCGACCCGCCTGCCGGATGCGGTGGGTTGCGGTGGGTCGATCAGGAAATAATTCTTGCCTTCTTCCCAGGTCGTGGTTGGCGTGGCTGGCGCGGCCGAAGGCGCCAACGGTGCCGGCGGCGCCGCAGCGGCTATCGCCGCGAAACACACACTGGCGCAGAGCAGGCCAAGATGCTTCAACATGTTCGTATCCTTAAGAATGATGGGGAATGCCACGGCCCTATGGAGTACGCGATGACGCCGAAAGTTCTGCGTATCACTTGCCCGCGCTTTCCTTCGCGATCAGGAATTTCGCCAGCGCGACGGTGTTGTCCAGACCGCCGGCCGATGATCCGGTGAAGCGGTATTTGCCGTTGATAATCAGTGTGGGCGTGGAATCCACGCCATACGTTTTGATTTGCGCGTCGGCGCGCTTCATCTTCATGTTCACTGCGAACGAGTTGGCCGCGCCGAGGAAATCGTCCTTGTTCACGCCCAGGCCCGCATAGAACTTCGCGACATCCTCGATCGTCGGCAGCGGCGATACCAGACGGTGCGTTTTCAGATCGGAGATGCGCAGCGCGCCGTCGTCCTTCCATATCGCGTCGTAGGTGGCATCGTGCGTCTTGTCGGTGACGCCGAGCGTCTGCGCGGCGAGGAACGCGCGTTGGAACACCGGCCAGTCCTCGCTGGGGTTGAACGATGCCGGCAGATAGGTCAATTCCGTGTTCGCCGGCAGTTCCGCTTTCAGCTTCTTTATCGTCGCTTGAAACTGATTGCAGGCCGGGCAGCCGTAGGAGAACACTTCGAGGACTTCGATCTTGTCGCCGGTGCTGGTCGGCTGCTGCGGTTCGATGATGAAGTATTGTTTGCCGGCTTCGAACGGGTCGGCAGCGTGTGCCAGCGTGACGAGAGCGAAGCCGAGCAACAGGGCGGGAATGCGCGTGAACATGGAGAATCTCCGAAGGCGATTAAGCGAAGTCCGGCATGGATGCCGGTTTGTTCTTTGCCGTCAGGGCCCCCGATCAGGAACATCTTGCGGGCAGGCACTGCCCCCGAAGTGCTTTTGATCGGGAGGAGGACGACAAAAGTAACTCATCACTGCGCGGCGGTCGAGGTCGCATCGGTGGTGTGCATGCCGGCCACGTAGGCGGCAACCGCCTGGATATCCGCCTCGCTCAGATTCTGCGCGACCCCCGGCATGATCTTGGCCTTGGCATCGTCACCCCAGGTGACGCCGTTCTTCCAGTCTTTGAGCTTGAGGGTCACGTAGTCGGCCCACTGGTGGGCCAGATGCGGGAAGCCGGTGCCGGTCATGCCTTGTCCATCAATACCGTGACAGGCCATGCAGGCCGGCACGCCGAGCTTGGCGTCGCCGCCGCGATACAGCGCCTGGCCGCGTTGGGCCAGCTTGTCGTCGACCGCATCCAGCTTGGGCGATTGGGCGGAGAAGTACGCGCCGACATCGTGCGCATCCTGTGCGGACAGGGCGGCGGCAAAAGCCGGCATGATCGCGTTTTGACGCATGTTCGTTTTGAACAGGGTGATCTGGCGCGCGATATAGGCTTCGTTCTGACCGGCCAGCTTCGGATATTGTTTGTCGGCCGGATTACCGTCGATGCCGTGGCAGGCACCGCAGAGAGCGGCTTTGACCTGGCCCGCCTTGGCATCGCCAAACACCAGCGCATTATCGGCCGGCGCCGGCGGCGTTGCCGCGGGTGCGGGGGCCGCTGTGGAGGCCGATGTCTGCGTGGCAGTAGCAGGCGCCGGTGCGGCGACGGCGGGTTCCGCTGTCGCTGCGGCAGGCGTCGTTTCTTGCGCACCCTGCGTGGGCGCTTGCGCGAAAACCGCTCCCGGCAATGCCGTCAGAGCGATCAGGTATCGAACAAAGGCGTGCCGAAAGCTCATACACTCACTCCGGAGAAATCGTCGGGATACAAGGAAATGTCCGTCGTGTGCGGCGGACGGCTGTGGAATTATCCCTGCGACCTACAAGGCGGTCAAACGGCCGCGATTTTGGGGCCCCCTTCGTAAAGCGATACGCCATGGTCAATCCGTTCCGTCAAGCGCATTTTCTCATCAGTGCGAACCGGCTCACCCAGTTGCCCGCCGACGCGGGTGCGGAAGTCGCGTTCACGGGGCGTTCGAATGCGGGTAAATCCAGTGCGCTGAATGCGATCTGCGATCAGCGCGGTCTGGCGCGCATTTCCAAAACGCCTGGGCGCACGCAGATGCTCAACGTGTTCCCGTTGGACGATGCGCATCGCCTTGTCGACTTGCCCGGCTACGGGTATGCGAAAGTGCCCGAGGCCATGCGCGAGCATTGGCGCGGCGTACTCGACGCCTACCTGCGCACGCGCGTATCGCTCAAGGGCCTTGTTCTGGTGATGGATGCGCGTCACCCACTGAAGGCGTTCGACCGCGACATGCTGGCCTTTGGCGCGGCCAGTGCGCGATGTTGTCACTGTCTGCTCACCAAATCCGACAAGCTGTCGCGCGGCGAAGGTCTGCGCACGCTGGCCGCGGTGCGCAAGACATTGGCCGCCGAGTTCCCGGCAACGACCGCGCAGCTTTTTTCGTCCACCGGCGGAAACGGGGTGGATGAAGCGCGTAACCTGATTGCGGGTTGGCTGGATATATGATGCGGATATCCGCAAGCACTCCGTCCCCGAATGTGCTAACAGTTAAATGGGAGAGGGGCTTTTCTCCCCGCTTGCGGTAGGGTCGGGGCGTCGTCAACACGTTGCTTCTCGATACCCTGATAGCCTTAATCTTGTTTTCTTGCCCGATTGCCCGGGAGGCCGTATGTCCGGACCCAGCACCGTCAGTGAAGAGCCGATCGGCGGCCGCGATCAACTCGTCGAACACTTTGCTGCCGGCGAAAAACCCGCTTCCGCCTGGCGCATCGGCACCGAGCACGAGAAGTTCGGCTTTCGCCTCGACGATCTGCGCGCGCCGACCTGGGAAGGCGCGCGCGGTATCGGCGCACTGCTCGAGGGCATGACGCGCTTGGGCTGGCAGCGCGTGGAAGAACACGGCAAGCTGATCGCGCTGGAGCGCGCCCATGCCGCGATCACGCTGGAGCCGGCAGGGCAACTGGAACTGTCCGGCGCGCCGCTGGAGACGCTCCACCAGACCTGCCGCGAAATCGACGTGCATCTGCGTGAGGTGAAAGAAGTCGCCGAGGCGATGGGCCTGGGCTTCCTTGGCATGGGCTTCCAGCCGAAGTGGCGCCGCGCCGATATGCCGTGGATGCCCAAGGGCCGCTACGCGATCATGCGCAATTACATGCCCAAGGTCGGCAAACTCGGTCTGGACATGATGTCGCGCACCTGTACCGTGCAGGTCAATCTCGACTATGCCAGCGAGACGGACATGGTGAAGAAGTTCCGCGTCAGCCTCGCGCTACAGCCGGTCGCCACCGCGTTGTTCGCCGATTCGCCCTTCACCGAAGGCCGGCCCAACGGCTACCAGAGCTATCGTTCGCATATCTGGACCGACACCGATCCCGACCGCACCGGCATGCTCGATTTCGTGTTCCAGGACGGCTTCGGTTACGAACGCTATGTCGATTACCTGCTCGATGTGCCGATGTATTTCAGCTATCGCAACGGTGAATACATCGACCTTGCCGGTCAATCGTTTCGCCGGTTCCTCGCCGGCGATCTGGCCGGACTGCCCGGTGCAAGGGCGACAATGCGCGATTGGGCCGATCACACGACCACCGCATTCCCCGAAGTGCGCCTCAAGCAATATCTGGAAATGCGCGGCGCGGACAGCGGGCCGCGGAATCGGCTGTGCGCATTGTCGGCGTTCTGGGTCGGCCTGCTCTACGACCAGACCGCGTTGGATGCCGCGTGGGATCTGGTCAAGGATTTCACCCCGGAAGAGCGTCACGCCCTGCGCGATGATGTGCCCAAGCATG
>JAISPQ010000153.1 GCA_031274955.1 Rhodanobacter sp. | reverse complement strand
GTGATGGAGAACTACCAGAACGCCGATGGTTCGATCGGCGTGCCCGAAGCGTTGCGCACGTATATGGGCGGCGCGGAGAGGATCGTTTGATTTCTCAGGCGGGCGGATTCCCATTTTTCGCGGGAATGACAACGGAAAATCCGCCTCCCTAAATGGACGCCGCCAGCCAATTGCCGCCATCGACTACGCGCCATGCCCGGATTCGTGTATGGCTGCACAGCCTGCGCCCGAACACGCTGCCTCTATCCTGCGCGGCCATCGTCAGTGGCAGCGCACTCGCGGCCTGGCGACACGCGTTCTCGCCGGGTGTGGCGCTGCTGGCGCTGGCCACGGCGACGCTGCTGCAAATCCTCTGCAATCTTGCCAACGACTACGGCGATGTGTGCAAAGGCGCCGATGCGGTCGGACGCATCGGCCCGGTACGCGGCCTGCATACCGGCGCCATCACGCTGGCGCAGATGCGGCGCGCGCTGTGGCTGTGCGGACTGCTGACCGTGCTGTGCGGCAGCGGTTTGATCGCCGTCGCCGTCCGCGATCCCGGCGCCATCGCGACCTTCGCGCTGCTCGGGCTGCTAGCCATCGCCGCCGCGCTGGGTTATACGCTGGGCCGGCATGCCTATGGTTACCTCGGGTTGGGCGATGTGGCGGTGCTGGTGTTCTTCGGCTGGGTCGGCGTAGCCGGCGGCTACGCGCTGCAAACCGGTAGCCTCGATGCGAGCGTGTTCTGGCCGGCCACCGCTAGCGGCCTGCTGGCGGCCGCGGTGCTCACCATCAACAACCTGCGCGACATCGAAAGCGATCCGCTGGCAGGCAAGAAAACTCTGGCCGTGCGCCTGGGGCCGCAAGGCGCGCGCCGCTACCACGCGCTGCTGATCGGCACTGCGCTGTTGTGCCTCGCGCTGTTCACGGCCTTCACGCTGCGGCATTGGAGCGGTTGGCTTTTTCTGCTGAGCGCGCCCCCGTGGATACGTCTGGCGCGTCAGGTCTTACGCGAGCCGAGCACGCAGGCGATGCGGCCCCTGCTCATGCCCACGGTGCGCACCGTATTACTCACGCACCTGCTGTTTGTCGTCGGCCTGCTTTGTACCTGCTAAGTCGTTCTCATTCATTGCGCGGCCCAGTGGCCTTGGCTAGTATCCGCTTACCTCTCGTACCTTTGGCATCTCCTCGCGAGAACAAATACGCGGGGAGGGCCCGCAAGAGGCGGGCGAGGGAGGCCGCTGTCTGGTCTCCGAGATTCCAATCGCGCATGCGGAATATGGGCGAGGAATCGATCAGGCCGGCTGAACCGCGTTCCGGCTGAACCGTGTTAAGGAGAGCACATATGCTAATTTTGACTCGCCGTGTTGGCGAAACTCTGATGATCGGCGATGAGGTAACCGTCACCGTGCTGGGTGTCAAGGGCAATCAGGTCCGGATCGGCATCAATGCCCCGAAGGACGTAGCGGTGCATCGCGAGGAGATCTATCAGCGCATCAGGCACGAGATCGCCACGGATCAGGAAGCGTCCGCCAGTCCCGCGAACGGCAGCGCGGCCGGTTAGCTTTACGAAGGCGCGCGCGCCCGTTATCCTTATGGTTCGGATCGACGGCGCAAGCCGAGGATCGGCGTAGCACGTGACGCAGTTCTGCTGCGGTCGTGCGTTTTGAGAAAGGGCAGGACAGCCCTTTCTCAATATCCAGCCAACACCGGAGAGATGCCCGAGAGGCCGAAGGGGCTCCCCTGCTAAGGGAGTATAGGGTCAAAAGCTCTATCGAGGGTTCGAATCCCTCTCTCTCCGCCAGCACCGCCGATCGTCTGTGGCGCTTCGACACCTGCATCATGCCTTCAATGGCAGCACCGGTCGCTATTTTTTTCGCCCAAGGTGATGCGGAATTCGGCTTGGAAGACGAATTCCTCCAAGGACTTTGGCTTTTTCCATGCCTAGTCCGGCATAGAGCGCAGAGCATTGGATGGCGTATAGTGGTCCCGCCACGCACCATGCGGACTGTTCGTTGTGTGAATGCTTGTCAACGCTCATGGATTCTCGCTTTTGCGGGAATGGCGAGTGTGGTGAGCTCCTGCTTTCTTCCGGCCTGTGCGGACTTGGCAGGAGATTTTAGACGGTTTCTTAAACAAGTTCTGAATTTTGGGATCGGAGATTCGGGATTGGTTTTACTGGTGCGCGCCTCGGAGAACCGCTCTTCTCTCGCCCCATGACCTTTCGTGTACGTGAAAGGATGGCCAACGGTTTTTGAAGCCGTTCACGATCTCCCATTGAGCCCATGCCGCCCTGACTCCCATCTGACCAAGCCGTTATACTCGCGCCCCTTGCCGCTCCACCGGACGCGAACTGCCGCGAATGAACCCAAACTTCCTCGATTTCGAACAACCGATCGCCGAACTGGATGACAAGCTCCAGGAACTGCGCAATGCCGGCCAAGGTCAGCAATCCGGCATCGACAGCGAAATCGCCGCGCTGCATGACAAGCTCAAGATCAAGACCGCCGAAATCTTCCGCAACCTGACGCCGTGGCAGGTAGCGCAAGTTGCACGGCATCCGGCGCGGCCGTATACGCTCGACTACATCGGCGTGATCTGCGAGGAATTCCACGAGCTGGCCGGCGACCGC
>JAISPQ010000117.1 GCA_031274955.1 Rhodanobacter sp. | reverse complement strand
CCGGCTGCCGCGTAGCGGCAGTCCAGGTTGAATGCAATGTTAGGCTTCGTCGTCATCTTCCAGCTCCTCTGACTCTAGCAATATGCTCCAGAATTCTGGCATTGGAGAACCAAGAATTTTGACTAAACCTTTCTCAAGTGCTTTCTGTTCAGCTACGGAAATTGGATTTTCCTCCAACCCTGCTGGGTGCTCTCGACCCTTTGTGTAAGGGCGAATAAACTCAAGGGCAGCCAAGAACTGAGACCAAGAACTAGCAACGGGCGTTAGCTCCCAAGAACCTTCGCCGTGCATAGCGGTGTATACAGGTAGTTGAGTTTGGGATTGGTCAATGAAAATTGGATCACCACACGCAGTTTCCCGAGCTAAAACGAGCCAGCTTTTATTCCAATTTGAGCCGACGTACCCGGCTTGCTCTTTTTTTAGAGCTGCGAGTGAGAAAAACTCAATGCCACCTACGCCAAAAGATAAAGCAGGCTGAGGAAGAAGATTTTTCGCAAATGATGACACATCCATAATTTTCTCCTAGCGTGGATTGTGGGTGGCCTAACGCCCAAGTTAACCGGCGGCGAAGCCGTCCGGGTTGAACGCAATGTTAGCTTCTATTAGCCTCAATGGCGGTAAGCGCTTGCTTGCGGAACTCAAGTGGTTCAGCGATACCACGGATAGGTGTGCGACCGCCACCAGTGCCGTGAACAATAACCGTACCGTAGTTGAGGGTACGACCAAGTATACTTTGTTCTACGTTGAAGCTCTCAACTTTGCTGTGGAGCAATTCGACGGTGCTGCGCCGGATGAGTCCGAATTTTGCGATTACTCGCTTGTTGGTAACAGCAAGTTCGGTAGAAAACGAATATAACCAGGCTCTGATGAGCCAGAATAAACCAACGATAACCAATAATGCACCAAGTCCCCCACCTGCACCATGTGCGGCACTTACAAAATATATTCCTAACAAAATGAACAGGGTACCGGAAACGTATATGGCCCAGTGAATTTTTCCGATAGCGGTAACTTGCTCATTAGGCATCAGGTTGGATTGGACGTAGCTCATGATTTCTCCTTGGCTTGGTTGTAGGTTGTGAAAAAGCTAACGCCTATTAGACGAACTGTCTTGACCAGCATAGGTTCGTCTAACCTCCGGTTGTTGTCAAGATTGGCGCCTCATAGCGTTGCGTTTCCAATTAGGCAAACCTAAAATTCTACGGATGGAAAGCAGGCCGCCGAAGTTGCTGGACCAGTTACGCGAGGCGATCCGGGCGCGGCACTACAGTATTCGCACGGAGAACGTCTACTGCGATTGGGCACGGCGCTTCATCCTGTTTCACGACAAGCGTCATCCGCGCGACATGGCGGCGGATGAGGTTACGGCGTTCCTGACCCATCTGGCGAACGAGCGCAGCGTGTCCGCTTCGACGCAGAATCAGGCGAAGAGTGCTTTGCTGTTTCTCTACAAGCAGGTGCTCGGTATCGAGTTGTCGCGGTTGGATGAGATCGTGCAGGCGAAGCGTGGCACACGGTTGCCGGTGGTATTGACACCGCGCGAAGTGCACGCCTTGCTTGGCGCGACGCAAGGCACGATGGGGCTTATTGTCGGGTTGTTGTACGGCACCGGCATGCGCTTGCTCGAATGTCTGCGTCTGCGCGTGAAAGATGTTGAGCTGGCGCGCCGCGAGATTCTGATCCGTGAAGGCAAGGGCAACAAGGATCGCGTGACGATATTGCCAGAAAATCTCGTGTTGCCGCTGCGCAAACATCTGGTGCGTGTGAAAGTTTTGCACGACGCGGATATCGCAGCCGGCTTCGGCGAGGTGTATCTGCCCGACGCGCTGACACGAAAATATCCGCGTGCGGCGCGTCACTGGGGGTGGCAGTGGGTGTTTCCCAGTCCAGTACGCTCACTGGATCCGCGCTCGGGGGTTGAGCGGCGGCATCATATTCATCCTGAAAGTGTGCAGCGCGCGGTACGCGAGGCGGCGCGGCATATCGGCATTACCAAGCCGTGCACGCCGCACGTACTGCGCCACAGTTTCGCAACGCATCTGTTGCAAGCCGGTTACGACATCCGCACGGTGCAGGAACTGTTGGGTCACAGTGATGTGAAGACAACCATGATCTATACGCATGTACTCAACCGCGGCGGGCGCGGCGTGGTCAGCCCGCTGGATGTGTTGTGATCGGCATCGGAAGAGAGACGGCCAAGGCTCATGCAATTCGACATTCTCGGTAGCGACGGCGCCGCCCGTCGTGGCCGTCTGACATTGCCGCGCGGAACGATCCAGACGCCGGCGTTCATGCCGGTCGGTACTTATGGTTCGGTGAAGGCGATGACGCCGCGCGATCTGGCGGACATCGGCGCGCAGATCATTCTCGGCAACACGTTTCATTTGTTTTTGCGTCCGGGGTTGGAGGTCATTGGCGAGTTCGGTGGCCTGCATCGCTTTATCGGCTGGGATAAGCCGATCCTGACCGATTCCGGTGGTTTTCAGGTGTTCTCGCTCGCGCACAAGCGCAAGATCGCCGAGGAGGGGGTGACGTTCGCCTCGCCCGTGGACGGTGCGCGCGTGTTCCTTTCGCCCGAGGAATCCATGCGCATCCAGTCTGTGCTCGATGCGGACATCGCGATGATCTTTGATGAGTGCACGCCTTATCTGATCGATGGTGTGCCGGCTACGGAGAATGTCGCGCGCGCGTCGATGGAGCTATCGCTGCGCTGGGCCGAGCGTTCGCGGCGCGCGTTCGACGATCTGCGCAATCCGCATGCGCTGTTCGGTATCGTGCAAGGTGGTATGTATCCTGCGTTGCGGCGGCGTTCGGCGCAGGCGCTCATCGATATCGGCTTTGATGGCTATGCGATCGGGGGTCTGGCCGTCGGCGAGCCGGAAGACGAGCGCAATGCACTGCTCGAACACGTCGAGCCGCTGCTGCCGCGCGCGCAGCCGCGCTATCTGATGGGTGTAGGGCGGCCCCAGGACATCGTCGAGGCGGTGCGCCGCGGTGTGGACATGTTCGATTGCGTGATGCCGACGCGCAACGCGCGCAATGCGCATCTGTTCACGCGGCATGGCGTGCTGCGCATCCGCAATGCGAAGTACGAGCGCGACACGCGCCCGCTCGATGAAGCCTGTACGTGCTACACCTGCCGCTCGGGTTTCAGCCGCGCCTATCTGCGCCATCTGGATCGCTGTGGCGAGATGCTCGGTCCGCAGTTGGCGACCATCCACAATCTGCATTATTACCAGCAGTTGATGGCCGGTTTGCGCGAGGCGATCGCGGCGGGAACGCTGGAGGCTTTCGTGGCGGAGTTCCACGCTCTGCGTGCCGAGGAGTGTGGTTGAACTCGGGCCTTGGAACCTATCCTCAATGGTCATGGTGTTTGCGGCGCCCAGAGCAAGTTTGGGATAGGGGATCAGCGAATTGCACGCAGGTGCCAAAAAAAATTTGTGCACACATTGCGCGCGGATATGAGCGGTGCGGAACAGTCGTTGTGGCGACATCTTCGTCGACACCCACTGGCCGATTGCAGGTTCTGCTGGCGACATCCCGTCGGCCCGTTCATCGCCAACTTTGCTTGTATTACAGAGCGGTTCATCGTTGAGATCGATGGCGGACAACACCGTCAAATGCTCGATGCCAGCCGTGATCCACTTGATCTATTGTTAAAAATTCCAAGCGATGCGTTGAAGCAGGATTTCGCCGATTGACCTGCTCCCGAAACCACTCCAGTGCATCGGCAACCGCCGCCTGCGGCGGATAATGCTGATATCCCAGTTCGTGCTCGGTGCAGACGCTACGGTGATCTGGTGGCATCCGTGACCCCCCAACACTGTTTTTCGATGTTCAATAACCGTTCTACTTGCTGCTATCAGATCGTCTACCTATACACAATACCTCGAACATGTGTAAAGATAGGCAAACTTCATTTTTTGTAAACTTTATCACGGTCAATTCCATCTCATCGCGAGCAGAGGTGCTTATGCAAGGAGCACTGGCCACACCACAGCAGGGGCAAGACGTATGTGATTTTCATAGCTGACGCCATGCGCGCGGTCAGGTGCTGTTTAATGAAGAACCACATCAACAACCTGGTTCGACAACCTGCCAACCGAGCTTTCTAAATCAACTGTAAGGAGGAATTACGATGTCCAACAAACCCACTACCAACAAGAAGCGGCAGCTCGTAACCGATTTTGAGCAGAGCCTGCAAGAGACGTTAGCTGGGAAAGTCCAGGGAACCACGGACGTGCAGATCGTCAAACGCACCGGCGGACGCCCGCCGTTGGCGGTGCATAAGCAACCGGTGACGCTACGCATGGCACCGGATGCGCTCGCCAAATGGCGTGCCAGCGGCAAGGGCTGGCAGACGCGCGCCGCCGCCGTGTTGGCCACACACGCGCCTTGAGGCTTCACTGTACTGACGCCTATAAGACTGCGTTGGAGCACGGGATTGCGGGGATTGATCGATCTGGTGGTATTCGCTCCCTTCGTAGAATTGCGGAGCGGATGGAAGGCTGCGGAACAGAAGCACGGCTGAAAGCATCTGCAACCGCTCGATTTTGATGGTGGCCAGGGACGGAATCGAACCGCCGACACGGGGATTTTCAGTCCCCTGCTCTACCAACTGAGCTACCTGGCCAAGGTGTTCCCGCTGCCCGCGCGGGCGATGGACGGCCACGACGGAGCCGCGTATTAGAGCCGCGCCGGACGATCACGTCAAGCTGCGCACAGTTTTCTGTGCGCAGTTTTGTTCGTCACTCCGGCGCGACATAGCCCGCCGGCTTCGCCGATCCCGCACCGAAGAAGTAGTTCTCCATCTGCGTGGCGATGAAGGCGCGTGTTTTCGCATCGAGCGGATTCAGGCGGTTCTCGTTGATGAGCATGGTCTGGTGCGCGAGCCATGCTTGCCAGGCTTCCTTCGAGACGTGTGCGTAAATGCGTTTACCCAGTTCGCCCGGCCATGGTGCGAAGGGCAGCCCTTCGGCTTGGCGTTGCAGTTTGACGCAGTGGATCATCCGGAGCATTTCGTAACCTCAAGGCAAGGATTCCAGTAGACGCCTGACCGGCGCGGGCAAGCCCAGTGCGGCGAGTTCCGCACGCGAATACCAAAGGCGATCGGCATCGTCCTGCACGCGTGTCGCCGATACCGGCTCGCAAATCAGCGGCGTGATTTCCAGCCGGTAGTGGCTGAACACATGCATGAAGGATTCGAGCGGTGTGACGCGGCCAGCCTTCAATCCCAGACGATCGCGCAGCACTCGCGCGGCGGATCTGGTATCCCGTGCTTCGGGCAGGCTCCACAGACGCGCCCATACGCCGCTCGGCGGACGCCGTTCGAGCAGCACGCGGCCGTGCACATCGCGCGCGATCAGCAGCGTGGTGGCGCGTGTGGGTATGTCGCGGCGCGGCTTTGATTCGGGTAGTTCAGCGGTTAGATCCTCACGCAGCGCGACGCAGCCGGACGCAACCGGACAGCGTGCGCATTGCGGGCGCGAACGCGTACATAGAGTCGCGCCAAGATCCATGATGGCCTGTGTGTAGTCGGCCACACGCTCGTGTGGTGTGTGCCGTTTAGCCAGCCCCCACAGTTCGTGCTGTGTCGCCGTGCTGCCGGGCCAGCCGCGCACGCCGTGCCGGCGCGCGAGCACGCGGCGCACGTTGCCGTCAAGGATCGCGTGACGTTCGCCGCATGCTTGCGCGAGGATCGCCGCGGCGGTCGAGCGTCCGATCCCCGGCAATGCCGACAGCGCCGTGATATCGCGCGGCAGATCGCCCGCATGCGCTTCTACGCAACGCTGCGCCGTGCGATGCAGATTGCGCGCGCGGCTGTAATAGCCCAGCCCCGACCACAACGCGAGCACGCGATCCTCGGCAGCGGCGGCAAGATCCGGCAGGGTCGGCAAGGCGGCGACGAAACGCTCGAAATATGGAATCACCGTGCGCACCTGCGTCTGTTGCAGCATCACCTCACCGAGCCAGACGCGATACGGTGTGCGTTGCCGTTGCCAGGGCAGATCCTTGCGGCCGTGCGTGTCGTACCAGGCGAGCAGGGCGCGCGCGAACGCATCGTCTTGCCGCGTTTTTTCGGCGTGCGCTGGGTTGCCTTCAAGCATGGTTGCCCAGCGTGGTTGGCAGCAATCCATCGACAAAGGCCGCAGCATCAAACTCGCGCAGATCTTCGGCACGTTCACCCAAGCCCACATAGCGGATCGGCAGAGCGAATTCGTGCGCGAGTGCGAACATCACGCCGCCCTTGGCGGTACCGTCGAGCTTGGTCACGACGAGGCCGCTCGCGCCGATCGAATCGCGGAACTGGCGCACTTGATGGATCGCATTCTGGCCGGTTGTGCCGTCGATCACGAGCAATGCCTCGTGCGGTGCTTGGGCGTCGAGCTTGCCGAGCACGCGGCGGATTTTCGCCAGTTCGTCCATCAGGCCCGATTGCGTGTGCAAGCGGCCGGCGGTATCGGCGATCAATACATCGGCGCCGCGCGAGCGTGCGGTCTGCAAGGCGTCATAGATCACGCTGGCCGAGTCCGCGCCCGATCCTTGCGCGACAACCGGCACATCATTGCGTGCGCCCCACGTCTGCAACTGCTCCACAGCCGCCGCGCGGAACGTATCACCCGCGGCGAGCAGCACGGAGCGGCCTTCCTTGCGGAAACGCCAGGCCAGCTTGCCGATCGTGGTCGTCTTGCCGACGCCGTTGACGCCGACCATCAGTAGCACGAACGGTTTGTGGCCACCGACATCGAGCGGTTTTTCGACCGGCTTGAGCCGCGCAACGAGTTCTTCGCGTAGCGTTGCAAGTAGAGCATTCGCGTCGGGGAATTCGCGCTTGCCGACGCGTTCGCGTAAGCGCTCGACGAGTTCGGTCGTGGTGGCAATGCCGACATCCGCTGTGATGAGGCAAGTTTCCAGTTCGTCGAGGAATGCGTCGTCGAGCACCGGGTGGCGCGTGAACAATGCGGACAGACCGCGTGCGAAGGCACTACCGGCCAGCCGCTCACGCCACGAGCGTTTCGCCGGACGCGCTGCTTCGGACGTAGCTTGTGTATCGGGCGACGGCGGTGAAATCGCTTCGCCGTCCACCACTGCGGATGCCAGAGCATCGTGCGCGCTTGCTTGGGTTGCGGCATCGGCGCTCGTGGCATCCGGGCGCACATCTGCTGCTGGCTTTTTCTTCCAGAACTTCAGCATTGGAATCGAATTAGGTGAGAATGTGGTCTTTCATGCTAGCGGTCATGGTGCGCCATGCGCCACTGCGGCATGATGAAAGAGGCACAGCCCCCGCTCCTCCCAACCCCTCTCCCACAAGGGAGTGGGGAGCAAAAGCCCTCCCATTCAAGGGGGAGGGATTGGGTGGGGATGGTGTTGAATGGGTCATTCTTTCACTCTTGTTCCACGTTTTTGGATGCCTAACACGAAACCGAAATCAGGCGGAAACAGTGTGCGCATCGTCGCCGGCCATCTGCGCGGATCGCGGCTGCACGTGCCGGATATCGACGGGCTGCGCCCCTCGCCCGATCGCGTGCGTGAAACCCTGTTCAACTGGCTAGCGCCATGGATCGCCGGTATGCGCTGCCTGGATTTGTACGCCGG
This sequence comes from Rhodanobacter sp., assembly GCA_031274955.1. Taxonomy (GTDB): domain Bacteria; phylum Pseudomonadota; class Gammaproteobacteria; order Xanthomonadales; family Rhodanobacteraceae; genus Dokdonella_A. The sequence goes on along the minus strand of JAISPQ010000117.1, from coordinate 10,442 downwards.
TACCGGCGCGCTGGGCATCGAGGCGTTGTCGCGCGGTGCGGGTGAATGCGTGTTCGTCGAGCGCGACCGCACGCTGTGGCGGCTGCTTCAGGACAACCTCGCGCGTTTGCACATCACGAACGGCCGCGCGATCCATAGGGACGCCGCTGATTTTCTCGCGGCAACACCGCAAGCGTTCGATCTGGTTTTTCTGGACCCGCCGTTCCCGGCCAATCTGTGGTCCGCATCGGCGCAGGCGCTGGAAGAACGCGGCTGGCTGTGCGATGCGGCGATGATTTATGTTGAGTCGCCGCAGGGAATCGTACCGGCCGTTCCGGCGCGGTGGATACCACACCGTGAAGGCCACGCCGGTGCGGTGCGCTATGCGCTGTACCGGCGCATCGTGTGACTTTTCATCGTGGACTGGCGGGAAATGTTGAACACGTTCCAAGAACCTGTCTAAATATCTGCCGCTGGCGCACGCCGGCAGCAGATATCTGGACGGTTTTTAAGCTAGCGACTCCAAAAGAGGAGCACACAGGGAGAGCGCATGACGACCACGCATGAACGCACGCGTATTGCAGTGTATCCGGGCACATTCGATCCGATCACCAACGGCCACGTGGACTTGGCGACCCGCGCCGCGCCTTTGTTCGAGCGGTTGATCGTGGCCGTCGCGGACAGCACGGGCAAGGGGCCGACGCTGGCGCTGGATACGCGTGTCGAACTGGCGCGTATGGCTTTGAGCGGATTGCGCAATGTCGAGGTCCGCGGATTTGCCGGCTTGCTGGTCGAATTCGTCGAGGAGATCAATGCCGGAGTGATCGTCAGAGGTTTGCGCGCGGTGTCGGATTTCGAATACGAATTCCAGCTCGCCAGCATGAACCGTCATCTGATCCCCGCCGCCGAAACGCTATTCTTGACGCCGGCGGAGCAATACAGTTTTCTTTCCTCCTCGCTCGTGCGCGAGATCGCGTGCCTGGGCGGCGATGTTTCCGGGTTCGTACATCCGGCCGTACAACTCGCATTGCGCGCGCATTTTTCGCGGTCTTCCACCAAAAGGTAGTACGTCATGAACAGAATTCTTCCGACCATCGCTCTGGCCTGCGCCGCAGCGCTCGCACTGGGCGCGTGCGGCCGGACCGAACAGGCATCGCCACAGCAAGCCGCGGCCGAGCAGAAGCCGGCAGTGCTGCCGGCGCCGACCAATCCGGCCGACAAAAGCGCCTGGAAGCAATATCTGGTGAACGTGGTCATGGCCAACATGCAGGGCGTGAAAAGCAATCACCCGTATATGTATTTCGTACCGGCCGGCGACGACGATGCGGCCAAGGCCGATCGTGGCAACCAGCTCGAAAACGTGAAGACCGTGGTCGCTCGCGGCGTCCTGCCCGGCAATATGATGGCGTTCGGCGGTCCGGATTCGAAGCTGACCGCGCAACTGGTCACCGATGCGTTCAAGGATGTGCGGGCCGGCGCGTTCAAGGATGTCATCGTGCTGTTCATCGGCGCCGCCGCCGATGTCGATGGCGTCAAGCAGGCGCTGGGAACCTCCGGCGCCGATGTGCGCTTCGTCGAAGTTAAATAGGGCCACTCCCTCTGAAGTCGATGTAAAATACGCGGCTCTGCTCCATCACGATTACGCGATCCTCCCATGCAACAACTTACTGGCAGCATCGTGGCCCTGGCCACACCGATGCACGAAGACGGCAGCGTCGATTACACGGCCTTGCGCAAGCTGATCGACTGGCACATCGCCGAAGGCACCGATTGCCTGGGCGTGGTGGGCACCACAGGTGAGTCGCCCACGGTCGATATCCAGGAGAATTGCGAGATCATCCGCGTGAGCGTGGAGCAGGCGGCCGGCCGGGTACCGGTGCTGGCCGGCTGCGGCGCCAATTCCACGCGGGAGGCGATCGAACTGGCGCACTACGCCAAGAAGGTGGGCGCCAACTCGCAGTTGCAAGTGGTGCCCTACTACAACAAACCCACACAGGAAGGCCAGTACCGGCACTTCCGCGCGATTGCCGAGGCTACGGGCGATATGCCGATCGTGCTGTACAACGTGCCCGGCCGCACGGTGGCCGATCTGGCGCACGAGACGGTACTGCGTCTTGCGCAAGTGCCGGGCATCATCGGTATCAAGGAAGCGACCGGCAATATCGAGCGCGCCCAGTGGTTGATCCGCGATGTGCCCAAGGGTTTTGCGGTGTATTCGGGCGACGACGCAACCGCCGTGGCGCTGATGCTGTGCGGCGGCCAGGGCAATGTCAGCGTCACGGCCAACATAGCACCGCGCAAGATGCACGAGCTATGCGTTGCCGCCATCGCCGGCGACGCGCGTCGCGCGATGCAAATCCAGTTCGAGTTGATGCCGCTGCACCGCCACCTGTTCATCGAGTCCAACCCGATCCCGGTGAAATGGGCGATGGCGCGTATGGGCCTGTGCGGGGGCACGCTGCGGCTGCCGCTGACGGAACTATCCGAAGGCGCGCGTCCCGTTGTCGAGAACGCGTTGCGTCAGTGCGGGCTCATCCGTCACTGAGTTCTCGGTCGCTCACGGCCCTGGCTTATATCCCCCCATCCGCCCTGCCTTGTCGCTGCGGCAAGGCCAGCGTCACTGCAAGGCCGCCGCCTTCGCGGTTTGCCAGATGCACGCGCCCGCCATGCGCCTCGGCGATTTCGCGCACCAGCGCGAGGCCGAGTCCCGAACCGCTGCGCTTGGTCGAATAGAACGGCAATAACGCGTTCGCCAGCACCGTATCGCTCATGCCGCTGCCGCGGTCGGCGACTTCGATGCGTAGCTCGCCATCGACCCGCGTCACGCTCACTTCGACCGCCTCAGGCGCACTGCCGGATTCGTGCGCGTTCTTGAGCAGATTGATCAGTGCCTGCTCCACCTGCGCGCGGTCGAAGAAACCCGGCGCTATCGGCATGGCACCGGCGATGCGGAACCGATGGTGACGCGCGAGCGCATCGAGGAATGGCGCCCACTCCACCGCGTGCGGCTGCGGTTTGGGCAGCTTCGCGAAGCGCGCGTAACCCTGGATGAAGCCCTCCAGATGGCGCGTGCGATCCTCGACCGTATCGAACACTGTGGCGAGTCGCTTGAGATCGCCGAGCTGCGCGAGTTCGCGTCCGGAATGCGAAAGCGAACGGATCGGCGCGAGTGAGTTGTTGAGCTCGTGGCTGATGACGCGGATCACCTTCTTCCACGTCGCCACTTCCTGCCGTGCCAGTTCACGCGTCAGGCGTTTGATCTGGTAGAGCCGATGCGCCCGCCCCTGTAATTTGAACGCGCGCTGCGAGAGATGGAAGGTTTCCTCCTCGCGCTCGAACGGCACACTGAAAAGCCCATCCGCACCCTCGGCAACCGCGCGCGTGAGCGGCTGCGGCGCGCTGGCGAGGATTGCATCGAAGCGTTCGCCGTTGAACGGCCGTCCATCGTTGAGCAATTGCCGCGCCGCCAGATTCGCATACACAACATGCCCGCCCGGCTCCACCAGCACGAGCGCGGTCGGCGTGTTCTGCACCACGGTATCCAGCAGCAGTTCGCGCTGGAACACATGCTGGCGCTCCTCGCGCAACACGCGGCCCAGCGCATTGTGCGCGGCCACGAGGTCGCCCACTTCGTCGGCACGTGTGGATCTGATGGAGAAACTGAAATCGCCATCGCGAAATGCCACCACGCTACCCGCCAGCGCGCGCATGACCGCAGCGAGCGGACGCACCAGCAGGTGCGCGAAGGCCAGCGCGGGAATCGCCAGTGCGAGCACGGCGGCGGCCGCGCCATACCACGGCGAGGCGAACCAGATCGCGGCCCAAGCCGCCAGCGCGGCGGCGGCGATGATCGCCAGTACGAACGCGGCAAAGAGTTTTCCTTCCAGTGAGGTCAGGCGCATGGGTGAAGCGTACCCCGAAGACTGCCGACGCGAACTGCGTTTTTGGGACAGTCTTTTGGACAGTCTCCCTGTGTCATGCTGTCATTTCGAATAAAATGACATCAATGACAGCATTGGAGTAATGATCGTGGCAACACTCACCGTCAGAAATCTACCCGACGAGGTGCATCGCGCGCTGCGCGTGCGCGCGGCCCAGCGCGGCCGTAGCACCGAGGCCGAAGTCCGCGACATTCTTGATGCGACCGTTCGACCGCCCGAGCGTATCAAACTCGGTTCGCTGCTGGCGTCCATCGCTCGTGAAGCAGGCGGGCTGACCGACGAGGAAGCGGAGTCTTTCAACCAGCTTCGCGACAGGACGCCTGCCGAGCCGATGAGCTTCAACTGATTCCGCTGGAATGATCGTCCTTGATACCAACGTTGTTTCCGAACTGTGGAAGATCACACCCGACCCCCATGTGGTAGCGTGGATAGACGCGCAGGCAATCGAATCCCTTTATCTGTCTGCCGTTACCGTCGCCGAAATCCGTTTCGGCTTGGCAACCATGCCGACAGGCAAGCGGCGGACAATCTATCAGGATCGTTTTGAACGAGAGGTCCTGTCGGCTTTCACGGGCCGCGTACTGCCCTTCGATCTGGATGCCACCCAAGCCTACGCTGACCTGATGGCGCGGGCGCAGGTGGCAGGCAAAGCCATCGACAAAACGGACGGCTATATCGCCGCGATTGCCGCCGCTCGCGGCTTGATCGTCGCCACACGCGATGTTTCTCCGTTCCGGGCGACCGGCGTTGATGTCATCGACCCATGGAGCTTTTGCCGTCCTCCATGACGGCAAAGAACAAACTGGCATCCATGCCGGACTTCTCAAACTAGCTTTTGCCGTCTTCCATGACGGCAAAGAACAAACCAGCATCCATGCCGGACTTCTCACACTAGCTTTTGCCGTCCTCCATGACGGCAAATAACAAACCGGCATCCATGCCGGACTTCTCAAAAGAGCATTCTTTTTCCCTGCTCCCTGCTCCTTGCACCTACTCGACAGTAATCCCGAGCTTGTCCATACGCCGATACAACGCCTGCCGCGACAAACCCAATTCGGCGGCAGCCTGACTGATGACGCCGCGCGCCTTGTTGAGCGCGGCTTGGATCATCCCGCGATCGGGTTCGGCCTCGGGCGCGATGCGGACGCTGCCGCCGCGCGCACCGGCAAGCCCAAGATCCTGCGCGGTGATGATGCCATCCCGGCACAACAACACCGCACGCTGGATTGCGTTGGCAAGTTCGCGCACGTTGCCGGGCCAGCCGTGCGCCATCAGCGCGGCGCGCGCGCCGGCATCCAATACGGCTTTGCCGTCGAGAAAATGTTCGGCGAGCGGCACGATATCCTCGCGGCGCTCGGCCAGTGGCGGCAGGCGCAGCTCGATCACGTTGAGGCGGTAATAAAGGTCTTCGCGGAACCGGCCATCGCGGATCATCGCGGCGATATCCGCGTTTGTCGCGCTGATGATGCGCACCTTGACCTTGCGCGTGCGGCTCGAACCCAAGCGCTCGAACTGCCCGCTTTCCAGCACACGCAGCAGCTTGGCCTGACCCTCCGGCGACAGATTACCGATCTCATCGAGAAACAAAGTGCCGCCGTCGGCGGACTCGAAGCGGCCTTCGCGTACGCGATTGGGCGCACCGGTGTAGGCGCCCGGTTCCGCGCCGAAGAGTTCTGCCTCGATCAATTCGGAAGGCAACGCCCCGCAGTTTACGATCACGAAGGGGCCATCCTTCACTGCGGAATTGGCCTGGATGATCTGCGCGATGCGCTCCTTGCCGGCGCCGTTCGGCCCGCTGATGAGCACGGGAACATCGGCGCGTGCGACCTGACAGGCGAGTTCGACGACACGCTCGGTGGCCGCCGAAGCGAACACGAGGCCGCGCAGGTCGTAGCGGGCATCCAGCAGCTTGCGGCGATGGCGGCGTTCTTCGCGCAGGCGCGCGACTTCGCGCGTGGCCTGGGAAAGCTCCAGAAGATTTTCGACCGTTGCAACCAGTTTGCAATCGTCCCACGGCTTGGCCAGATAGTCGCAAGCGCCGGCCTTGACCAGCGTCACCGCGGTTTCCAGATTCGTCCACGCGGTCAACAAGATGATCGGCAAATCTGCGTACCGCTCGCGGATGGCGTGGAACAGCGCGATGCCTTCCGCGCCGGAGGTAGTGTCGGCGGTGAAGTTCATGTCCTGAATCACCAGGTCCACGTCCTCGCGTGCGAGCACCGCCAGACCCTGTGCGGGCGTATGCGCGATGCGCGTGCGGATTTCGTTCAATCCCAAGAGGAGATCGAGTGCGGTGCCTACCGCCGGATTGTCGTCGATCACCAGAACCGTACGCATGGAATCGTTCTTGGGATATGGCCTGTGCATGCTAACAGATGGCTTAAGCTTGCGGAGCCCCATCTATTGCGCTATCACTTTTCGATTGCACAAAACAGCGAAGCCCGTATAGTTGCAAGCATGAACAGCAAGCATCGCAAAACTCTGCGGGCTATCTTCACCCGCCCCACGCTGGGATCAGTGATCTTTGCAGACGTTGAATCGCTGCTGTTGGCCATAGGCTGTACGCACAGAGAAGGCATGGGTTCGCGCATTCGTTTCGATCATGGGCCACATGTCTTCTTGGGTCACCGTCCGCACCCAAGTAAAGAAGCCAAGCGTTATCAAATCGAGCAGGTACGAGAATTTCTCGAAAAGCTGGGGGTTACACCATGAATAAAATGACTTACAAGGGCTACGCTGCCCGTATCGGCTACGATGACCGCGATAGTATCTTCGTCGGTCGCGTGCTCGGTATCGACGACATCATCGGCTTCCACGCCGAAAGCGTCAGCAAGCTGCGCCGCGCATTCAAAGAGGCTATCGACGACTACCTTGCCAGTTGCGAGGAGCTTGGCAAAGCACCGCAACGCACCGCCAGTGGCAGGCTCATGCTGCGAATCGCGCCAGAAGTGCACCGTGACGCGCTGCGCGCCGCACAGATGGCGGACAAGAGCTTGAACCAATGGGCAGAAGATGTGTTACTCGCTGCCACGCAGGCGTAGGTATAAATCGGCCCTTTGCTGTCGCTGACGACACGCACGCCGCGAGACCTACCCAGGAGCCTGCATGTTCAAGCCCCGCAGTCATGACGGACCATACGCCCCCGGAGGATGAAAGAGTAGTCGAGCCAACCTTCGTGAGTTCAGAAATATTCCGGACAGCAATGCGCTTTCGCGGGAATACCGAAGGTGGGGGGATTCCCGCTTTTCCGAATGACTTGCCGCATTGGGGGCACTGCCTTCGCAGTTCGAATCTCCAATCTCCAATCCCCAATCCCAATCCCGAATCAGTTACTTTTGCTGTCCTGCCCCCGATCAGAAGCGCTCCTGGTCGGGGGAACAAACCGGCATCCATGCCGAACTGCTTGAAAGAGCATTACAAACTCCGCGTCGCCACCACCGGCGGTACGCGGGTGGCGCGTAGCGCGGGGCCGAGCACGGCGAGTTGGCCGAGCAGCCACAGGCAGAGGAAACCGATCGGCACGTAGTGCCACGGCAGGCGCGGCGTTTGATAGTGCTGTATCAGCCAAAAGCTGAAGGCGTAGGCGAGGATGCCGCCGACGATCAACCCCAGCGTGGTGATGATGAAGTTCTCGGTCTGGAAATAGCGCAGGATGTCGCCGCGTGTGGCGCCCAGCGCACGCCGCGTGCCGATCTGTTTGGTGCGCTGGGCGACCCAGAAGCTGGCCATGCCGATGATGCCCAGCGCAGTGATCGCGAGCAGCGCGGAAACGACCACCGCCAGAATGATCGCCATCGCGCGATCACCGGCATACGCCTCGCGGCGCGTCTGCTCCATCGAACGCATCTCTTGGATGATGCGGCCGGTATTGGCTTGGGCGAGCTTCTGCTCAACAGCCTTCATCACCTCGTCGCGGTGGCCCGGTTCGGTGCGCACGAGATACGAGGATTGGTTGCCGGAATCGATCAGAAGGGCCGGAATGAAGGTCGCGTTCTCGATGGACGTGTCGTCGTTAATCCACGATGCCTGCATGCGTTCGACGATACCGATGATCGTCGCCGGCGGCGGGTCATCCTTGAGATAAATTTGCTTACCCAACGCATCGCCATCCGGAAACAACGTATCCGCCAGCGCCTTGCTGACGATCACCACCGTGGGCTGCAGGTGTTTTTCGGCGTTGAACTCAATCACTTCGGCCGGCTTGAAATCGCGCCCAGCGATCAGTTTTGCACCATGGGTGTTCAGGCCCTGCACATCGACGGGGTACACCACGGTCCTGGCCGTCGCGGTTTTCTGCTGCGGTTGCAGCTTCACGTTCGCGCGCCAGCCGATTCCGCTCAGCGGTACCGAATTGATCGGCGTTGCCGCGGCCACGCCCGGCAGTTGCCGTAGCAGGGCCAGATCGGCCTGCAGTGTGGTCGCAAGGTTGAAACCCGGCGCGAAGACTAGGCTGGAGAAATGGAATGTATCGGCCTCGTTCATACCGCTGGGGCGGTTCATATGCGTCAGCCGCTGGCCGATGATGAACAGCGCATTGCAGAGGATCGCGAGCGTCAGCGCCACTTGTGCACCGATCAAGATCATCGATACCTTGTTGCGCATCAGTGCGGAAAAAATCGGACGGATTTCCATGCTTACACCTTGAGTTGCGTGGCGGGCTGTACGCGGCAGGCGCGCCAGGTGGGATACAGACCGGCGAGCAGTGCGGCGGCGATCGCCAACACGATGGTCATGGCAATCATGGCCCCGTCGAGCGCGGCAACGGCTTGGTATCGCGTATACAGCGTACGCACCACGAACAGGCCCAAGCTGGTCAGCACGAGGCCGAGCAGGCCGCCGCTGAGGCCGACCATGCTGGATTCGATCAGGAACTGCGTGAACACGTCGCGGCGGCTCGCACCGAGCGCGCGACGCACGCCGACTTCGCCCGTTTTGCGCGTGAACTTGGCGAGCAACAGGCCAATGGTATTGACCAGACACACGGCGAGGAATGCGAACGCGAGCCAGGTCTGTACCTCGACATCGCGCGGGATCACGTGCTGATCGCGCATCCATTGCGTAACGTTTAACAAACGGTTGTTGAGTGGCCGCGGGAAGCGGCCGAGCTTCTTCTGCTCCTGCACATAGTTGTCGAGAAACGCCGTGTATTCGGCCAGGCGCGCGGGCGAGTCGAGTTGCACCCACATCTGGATCCAGACGCACTCCGATTGCAGAAGCGCATCCCAGTCATCGCCACGCGATTTCCAGCATCGGGTGCTGCCATACGGATACTGCTTGAGATCGATTCCGGTGGTGAACGGTATAAAGAACTCATCCGGATCGTTGAACGCGCTGAACGCGCCGAGCGTCAGGTCGTAATACCTCGAGCGCAGCGGCCATGCGGTGAGCACGCCAACCACGTGGTAGTCCTCACCATTCATGCGTACCGTCTTGCCGACACTGTTCTGCCCACCGAACAGTTTCTCGTTAGTATCGTGCGTCAGCACGATCACGCGCGCGTGTTCGGCGTCCTGCTGGCGATCCCACGCACCGCCATAGGCAAACGGCGGCTCGAACATCGCGAAGAAATCCGCATAGTTCGCGCGAATCACCGCCTCGAATGGTTTCACTTCGGGATTCTCCGGCTGGATCATCAACAGCGTCTTGAACATCGCGGTCTGCTTGTCGGCCTTGGCGGCCTCCATCAGCGCCATCGCATCGCGATAGCTGATCTGATCCGGTGGCCGGCCGTCTTCGTCATAGGGTTTGTCCGGATTCCAGTTGTCGAGCTGTACGTAATGCAGCTTGTCGCTCTTCCACGGAATCGGATCGCTGCCCATCAGGTACATCACGGTCAGCGTGGTCATGCTCGCGCCAATGCCCAGGCCAATGCCCACGATCATCAGCGTGGTAAGGATCGGGTTGCGTTTGAGGCTGCGCAGGCCCAGTTGCAGGTAGTAGATGAACATGGGGGTCTCCAAAAAAGGGAGCAGGGAAAAGCACATTTCTGGCCGGCCTCACTCCTTCGTTATTGCCGTGAAGGCTTTCCTTACTTCGTCATTCCCGCGAAAGCGGGAATCCAAGGACCTTGCTCTTACCTCGTGAGGCACAAGCAAGCGAAGACAAAAGACAACGTCCATGGATTCCCGCTTTCGCGGGAACGACGATGTAGGAGACACTTTCGCGAGAATGCAGCTTGGCAGGAATTTGCAGACATCTCAGACAGCCGCCGCGGTAGCCGTACCGCCATCCATCGCCGGACGGTGCAAACGCGGTTCACTGTCGGAATCGGTCGTGACCTGTCCGTCGATCACATGCACATTACGGTGCGCGCGTGCGGCAAGTTCCGGATCATGGGTGACCATCACGATGGTCGTGCCCTGACGGTTGATCTCTTCGAGCAGTTCCATCACGCCGCGCGCCATCAGCGAATCGAGATTGCCGGTCGGCTCGTCGGCGAGCAGCAGGCGCGGCGATCCGGCCAGCGCGCGCGCGATCGCCACGCGCTGCTGCTGACCGCCGGAAAGCTCGGAAGGGTAATGC
>JAISPQ010000059.1 GCA_031274955.1 Rhodanobacter sp. | reverse complement strand
TCGGCATTGACCAGTCGACCGCTATCGCCCACCTGCCCGCCGGATTCGGCATAGAACGGCGTGCGATCCAGAATCACGAAGGCTTCCGCGCCGGATGCCAGCGTATCGACCGCGCGCCCATCGCGCACGATCGCGAGCACACGGCCATCCGCGGCCGGGGTTTGGTAGCCGAGGAATTGCGTCGGTGCGAGCGCGCTGGCGATATCGGCCGGCAAGGTCGCCTTGCTGTCGAACTGGCTGGCCGAACGCGCGCGTTCGCGCTGCTGCTCCATCGCCGTCTCAAAACCAGCCATGTCGACGGCCAGCCCACGCTCGCGCGCGATGTCGGCGGTGAGATCGATCGGAAACCCGTAGGTATCGTACAGACGAAATGCGGCCTCGCCGGGAATCGTCTTGCCGGATTTCGCGGCAACGTCCTCGAACATCTTCATGCCTTGTTCGAGTGTTTCGCCGAAGCGTTCTTCCTCGGCCTTGAGCGCGCGCTCGACGAGTTCGCGCGCCGCCGGAAGTTCGGGATAGGCCTCGCCCATCACCTCGATCAGCGCGCCGACCATGCGGTAGAAAAACGGTTCCTTCTGACCAAGCATGTACCCATGGCGTAGCGCGCGGCGGATGATACGGCGCAGCACATAGCCGCGCCCTTCATTCGATGGCAGCACGCCATCGACGATGAGAAAACTGCACGCACGGATGTGATCGGCGATCACGCGCAACGATTTGTTTTCCAGATCCTGCGTGCGCGTGAGCTTGGCCGCGGCCTCGATCAGATGCCGGAACAGATCGATTTCGTAGTTGCTATGCACGTGTTGCAACACCGCGGCGAGGCGCTCCAGACCCATGCCGGTATCCACGCACGGCGCCGGCAGCTTCGACAACGTGCCATCAGCGGCGCGATCGAACTGCATGAAGACGAGGTTCCAGATCTCGATATAACGGTCGCCATCTTCATCCGGAGAACCGGGCGGGCCGCCGGGAATTCCGGGGCCGTGGTCGTAGAAGATTTCCGTGCACGGACCGCAAGGGCCGGTGTCGGCCATCTGCCAGAAATTGTCCGAGGCGAATGGCGCGCCCTTGTTGTCGCCGATGCGCACGATGCGCTGGGCGGGCACACCGATTTCGTCTTTCCACAGACCGTGGGCTTCATCGTCCGTGTGGTAGACGGTAACCCATAGACGCGCCGGATCGAGCTTCAACGTGCCGGTCAGAAATTCCCAGGCCCAGAGGATCGCTTCGCGCTTGAAGTAGTCGCCGAACGACCAGTTGCCGAGCATCTCGAAGAAGGTGTGATGGCGCGCGGTGTAGCCAACGCAGTCTAAATCGTTGTGCTTGCCACCGGCGCGCAGACAACGCTGCACGTCGGCCGCGCGCGCATGGCCGAGCTTTTCGCTGCCGAGGAACACGTTCTTGAACTGCACCATGCCGGAGTTGGTGAACAGCAGGGTCGGATCGTTCGCGGGGACCAGCGAACTCGACGGCACGATCGTATGGCCCCTGGAACGAAAGAACTCCAGGAACGCGGAGCGGATTTGTGAGGTTTTCATGGATGGAACCGACAAGAAATAAACGGGCGCGCTGGAAGATGCAATCCAGGTTTTCGAGTCAATCATCCGACTCCGGATCGCCCACTTCGGCGCGCGTAACCAGCCGTACTGTCGCCGGATCGAAGCCGCGGCGCCAGAGAAATGCGGCGCGCGCGGACTGTTCTGTGTAATCGGCGGCGGCGCGTGCGCCATAGCGGCGCCGCAGTTGCTCACGGGCCAGTGCATTCCAATCCGCATCGAGTTCGTCCAGAACGGTGCGGATGGCTGCGGCGTCCAGACCGTGCGATTTCAACTCGGTCTGGATGCGCTGCGTGCCGTAACCCTGCCCCATGCGACGCCGCGCGAGGCTGCCCCCGAAGCGCGCATCGTCCTGGTAATACTGCTCCTTGAGCCGATCGATCACGGCCGTCGTTGCGGATGTCGCATGCCCGCGCAGGGCAAGTTTGGCCTGCAACTCGCGCACCGAATACTCGCGGCGCGCAAGCAATTCCACGGCACGGTCGTAGCCGGGGCACGGTGGCTGTGTGGTACTGGTGCGCCTATGTGGGCTGGGCTTCTTCATGATTCCTCTCGCGCGAGTGTTAGCAGGCAAACGGAATCAATCCCGTAAACAGGCCGATTACGAGGCCGACGAACGCCCCCACCAGCAAGCCCGTGACGATGACGATGATGTGTGCAAGCACTCGCATCACGGCGCTTTCGCACGCGCCGCAACGCGCGCGGTGATCATGTCGTGCAGACCATCGGTGGTCTGCCCCGCCGCCTTTGCCGCTTCCTCGATAGCCGCCGTATCCAGACCTCCGGCGCGCGAGGCTTCGGCCAAGGCCCAGGTTCGCACCGCGCGGCGACCGCTGCGGCAATAGAGCAAAACCGGCTTATCGAGCTTTGCCAGCGATTGCACGAGCGCATCGACGGCCGCTGCCGGTGGTGCATCGCTGTGTGCGACCGGAATATAGGCGAATTGCAAACCGGCCTTTGCCGCCGCGTCCGCCATCACGTTCGATGACGGTTGATCGGGCACCTCACCATCCGGCCGCAGATCGATCACCGCCTTGATATCCCGCGCCTTGAATGCAGGCAATTGTTCCGGAGTCACCTGTTCGCTGACCCAAATGCCATCAGCCAGTTGGCGCGGTACGACTTCGGATGGAGCCGACACCCGGTCCACCACGTTCCAGAGGATCACCGCCGCAACGCCAACCGCCATCGCCAGAAAAAAGGAGGATTTCAGACTGCGCACGATCGACTCCTGGACAGATTCTCAGGCTTCCTCAACCTCGACAGCCGGCAGTGCGGAAGCGCCATTGACGAGCAGCTTCTCGCGCAGTTGCTTGTCGAGCGCGGCGGCGATGTCGCGATGCTCCTTGAGATACTGGCGCGCGTTGTCCTTGCCCTGGCCGATGCGTTCGCCGCCACAGCTGTACCAGGCGCCGGATTTTTCGACGAGGTGTTGGGCGACACCCAGTTCAATCAGTTCGCCCTCGCGCGAGGTGCCTTCGCCGTAGAGGATCTCGAACTCGGCTTGGCGGAACGGCGGCGCGACCTTGTTCTTGACCACCTTCACGCGCGTTTCCGAGCCGATCACTTCCTCGCCGCGCTTGACCGCGCCGATGCGGCGGATGTCCAGACGCACCGAGGCATAGAACTTGAGCGCGTTGCCGCCGGTCGTGGTTTCGGGGTTGCCGAACATCACGCCGATCTTCATGCGGATCTGGTTGATGAAGACGACCAGCGTGCCGGATTTCTTGATGTTCGCGGTGAGCTTGCGCAGGGCCTGGCTCATCAGGCGCGCTTGCAGGCCGACGTGTGAATCGCCCATCTCGCCTTCGATTTCCGCCTTCGGCGTGAGCGCCGCGACCGAATCGATGACGACCACATCGACCGCGTTGGAGCGCACCAGCATATCGGCGATCTCCAGCGCCTGCTCGCCGGTATCCGGCTGCGAGACGAGCAGATCGTCGACATTGACGCCGAGTTTCTCCGCATAAGCGGGATCCAGCGCGTGTTCGGCGTCGATGAAAGCCGCCGTGCCGCCGGCGCGCTGGCAGTTGGCGATCACTTGCAGGGTCAGCGTGGTCTTGCCGGAGGATTCCGGACCGTAGACCTCGACGATGCGGCCGCGCGGCAACCCACCGACGCCCAGCGCGATGTCCAGGCCAAGCGAGCCGGTGGAAACGACGTCGATCGCTTCGTCGGTCTTGTCGCCCATGCGCATGACCGCGCCCTTGCCGAACTGCTTTTCGATTTGACTGAGCGCGGAAGCGAGCGCGCGACGCTTGTTATCGTCCATCGTGTAATCCTCATGCTGTGACTGCGGCCAGTGTGGCGCAGCGGTGTCTCATAGACTGAGACTTCGTAAATTATCCCATGGCGGCCACAGCCCGCGAACGCCGATGCGATTCAGTGTGTGAGAATTCGCCGCACGCCATCCAATGCAGCACCCACCGTCTGGCGCCGCACGGCATCGCGATCGCCGGCAAAACGGAACAATTCCGCGCGCGCATAGCCACCGCGGCGCTTCCAGCCGATCCATACCGTACCCACGGGTTTCTCCGGCGTTCCGCCGCCCGGCCCGGCCACGCCGGTGACGGCCACGGCGACACTCGCGCCATAACGCGCCAGCGCACCGGATACCATCTCGACGGCGGTTTCCTCACTCACCGCACCGGTGCGTTCGAGGGTCTGCGGACGTACGCCGAGCAACGTCTGCTTGGCTTCGTAACTGTAGGCGACGACACCGCATTCGAACCAGACCGAACTACCAGGAATATCGGTCAGCGTCTTGGCGATCCAGCCGCCCGTGCACGACTCCGCGGTAACCATGGACTGTCCGCGTGCGATCAGGCATTGCGCCACCGCCTGCGCCAACGCGGCGAGCATCGCATCGGTGGGTATCGTCGGCGCGGACATGGTGGACTCCGATGCCGGCCATGCCGGCGCAGGAACGCAGGATACTCCGCCGTGAGACGATTATTGCGCGTGCGTGATCTGCTCGGGATCGCGCTGACTGATGTCTTTTGCAGCGGGCAGTTCGTCCGTGCTCCAGCCGCCGCCGAGCGCCTTGATCAACGCCACGCTGTCGTTGAGGCGGTTGCCGAGAATCGCGATCGCGTTGCGTTCGTTACCGTAGGCCGTGGTCTGCGCGCTCACCACATTGAGGTAGCTCACGGTTCCGGCACGGTACTGGTTGGTCGTGATCGTGAGAAAACGTTCCGCCGACTGTAGTGCGTCGTCCTGCGCGACGGCTTCCTTTTCGAGAATACGCAACGCGGCGAGATTGTCCTCGACGTTCTGAAACGCCGCGAGCGCGGTTTCGCGATAGTTCGCGACCGCCGCATCGTAGGCCGCACGCGCCTGCGCAGTCTGCGCACTGCGCAAGCCGCCGTCGAACAGCGTCTGCGCGAGTTGCGGGCCGAGCGACCAGAAACGGCTCGGTGCGGTGAACCAGTTGGACAAGGCGGAACTTTGGTAACCCGCATTCGCCGACAATGTGAGCGAGGGGAACCATGCCGACTCGGCCACACCGATCTGCGCATTCGCCGTAGCGGCCTGGCGCTCGGCCGCGGCCACGTCGGGACGACGCTCCAACAATTGCGAGGGAACGCCCAGCGGAATCGCCGGCGGAACGATGGCGAGCTTCACCGGCGCGATCGACAGTTGGTCCGGCGTCTTGCCGACCAGCAATGCGATCGCATGTTCGAGTTGCGCACGCTGCACGCCGCTATCGATCGCCGAAACCTGCGCGGTCTTCAGTTGCGTCTGCGCCTGCACCACGTCCGCGCGCGCAGCCACGCCGACGTTGTACTGATTCTGCGTGAGTTGCAGCGATTTCTGGTACGCCTCCACCGTACCATCCAGCAGGCGCTTCTGCTCGTCCACGATGCGCAACTGGAAATAATTCTGCGCAAGTTCGGCCTGCAAGCTCAGGCGCACCGACTCGAGCGTCGCGGCGCTGGCCTGCGCATTGGCGACATTGCCTTCCACCGTGCGACGTACCTTGCCCCACAGATCCGGCTCCCAACTCGCGGTGAACGGAAATTGGTAGGTGTCGCCTGCATGCGAAGAGCCGCCGGAGACGGTGCCACCGTTCGCGTTCGAGTAACGTCCCGAGCGTGTCACCCCCGGCGAGGTTGCCACCGTCGGCCAATAGCCGGCATGCGCCGCGTTCACTGTCGCGCGCGCCTGGCGGTACTGCGCCTCGGCCTGTGCGAGCGACTGGTTGGAGACATCGACCTGCCGTTCGAGATCGTTCAACACCGGATCGCCGAAGATTTCCCACCATGCGCCGCGCCCAATCGCATCGGCCGGCTGTGCCGGTTTCCAGTCGCCCAGTTCCTTGTAGGTGTCGCCGGCGTAGGCCGTTTTGGCTACTTCCGGCTTCTGGTAATCGGGGCCCACCGCGCAGGCGGACAGCAAAATACAAGCGGCGGCGATGAAAAAAGACGGCGATGTGATCGGTTTCATAATATGCATGCGTTGGCCTGGAACCTACCTGATATCTTCCGCTAGTTCACGCCGTCATTCACCTACCCGGAACCTGCCGGTCTCTACTCCTGCAAGCCATGCTGTCACCTCTGCCGCTTGCGGCTGCTCTTGCTCCTTTCCCCTGTTGACGGGGAAAGGTGGAGATGGGGGCGCATTGTTCCACTAGCGCAAAGCGCATCAGCTATGTTCCCCCACCCCAGCCTCCGCAAGCGGAAGAAGGAATTGTCACATCGACTCCGGGTGCAATCCGTCAACGCTGCATCGGTCTGTCCTGTTTACGACAGAGACCGCATGCGCGACGCATGTTGCGCAACGCCACCCCTGCCAGCAACGCCATCAGTGCGGCCAGTACGCGTGGATCCAGCGTCGGTGTCGGTATCACCTCTTGCGGTGGTGGTGGTGGTGGTGGCGGTGGCGGTGGTGGCGCCGCAACAAACCATGCCGCCGCCGGGCCGATCGCGATCGGATCGATCACCTTGATAAGGTAAGGGCTGGCCGTCGTGCTCATCACGCCGACCGTGCATTGGCCGTCCATATCCGTCAGGCAGGTCGTGCTGGTCAGTGTCGAACCTACACCCGATTGCAGCGTCACCCGCACATTCACCACCGTCAGGCCGCTCGCATCACGCAGCGTTACCCGTGCGATACCCTGCGACTGGCCATCCGCCGGGGTGTTATTCGGCGCCGGCAGATTATTCGGCGGCAACACCTCGATCGTTGACTTGACCGCATCCGCCGCCGCCGATCCGCAGTTCGTCGTCACCAGCGGACTGCACACGTCTATGAATGTCGCCGGCTTCGAGCCGAGTTGTAACGCGCCCGCCATTGCACTGACCTTATACTGACCTCCCGTCGTGCTGGTCAGGCCGACCGTGCACATACCGTCCGCATCCGTCAGACAAGTCGCGTTCACAAGGGTCGCACCGCTATCCACCGTGAACCTCACCAGCACATTCGGTATCGGCGTGTCGTTCACATCGTGCAAGGTCACCCGTGCGATATCCTGCGACACACCGTTCGCCGATGCGCCGTCCACGCTGATCGCAAGCTCCGATGTGTCCGCATCCGGTGCGCCCGGTACTGGTTGCGTAAACACCGCCGTCACCGGCCCCAAGATCACCGGCGCCGTTGTCCTTACCTCGTAACTGCCTGGCGTCGGGCTCGTCAAACCGGCCGTGCACATGCCTTGCGCATCGGTCGTGCAGGTCACCTGCTGACTTGGCGGCACCGGATTTGGACCGCCGCCGGTGCTGGCGCGATTGACTACGCGCTGCTTCGTGTTGCTGACGAAGGTCGCACCCGGCACCACTTCAAGCGTTACCAACTGACCACCTACCGGATTGCCATTGGCATCGCGCAGCGTCACCCGAACCTGGTCTTGGGATACGTTGTTCGCTGGCTGGTGGTTCATCACCATGAACAGCGTGGAGTGTGCCTGTGATTCCGTGCCGACGAACGTCGCCATCACCGGACCGATCTGTACCGGAGCGATCACTGCGACCGCATAGCTGCCCGGCGCCAGCGCCGTAATGCCGACCGTGCACGCACCATAGGCATCGGTCGTGCAGGTGTCGTTCACCAGTGTCGCGCCCGCACCCACCGTCAACGTGACCTGCGTGTTTATCACCGGGTTACCCGCCGCATCGAGCAGCAGCACCGTCGCCGTATCCTGGGCTATACCATCGGCCGGACGGTTATTGTCCATGATGTTGATCACCGACACATTGCCCGATGGCACGCTGTTCCGCTCAATATCGTGCGTCAGTGTCAACGCCGCGTCCGACGTCGCCTTCAACGTGTTCGTGCCGATCATCAAACCCGGCACGCTGGTTATCGTCGTGCTGTACCAGCTATAGCCACTGTCCAGCGTCGGCTTGCTGTCCGTCGTCAGCGTGCAGTCTGCCTGGTCCGCCACGCTGTAGCTGGCCATATCGCCTGCCGCCAACGTCGAGGTCCAGCGGCCGACCGCGCCGCAGTCCAGCGTCACCGTGAACGCCTGGCCTTGAACATAGCCCGAGCCACCGCCACTGCCGTCGCTCACCGCATGGGTCAGCGTCAGCGTGTGCAGCGCCCTCGTCGCCCAGTGCACGGCGTTCTCCACGCTTACGTCCGTATCGCCTGTCACCTTCACGTTGCTCGGCGTCAAGTTCGGCGCGTACGTGTACACCGTGCCACCGCCGATCTGCGGCAACGATGCTTCACTGATCGTGCAGAGTTCGCCGGCGTTCACCTGCACCGTGCCGCTCTGACCAGCCAAGAGGCTCAACGTCGCCGTGCCGGTGCTCGGGCAGTTCACCTCGATCGTGAACGGTAAGCTCTGATCCGCCGCGCTCAGCACCCCATTCGGATCCACCACCGTCTTGGTCACCCTCAACATGTACGGCGTCAGCGCCTTGACGGTCAGCCTATTGCTCACCGTCACCGTCTGGTCGCGCGTGCCCACCGTGAAGCTCGACGGGCTGATCGTCGCCATGTTGGTGTAGCCGGCGTTGACCTGCGTCGCGTCCGGCGTAGCTTCCGTGATCGTGCACAGATCGCCTTGTTGCGCGATCAACGTGTCGCTCTGCGCATCGGCCAGGTTCATCGTCTTGGTGGCCGCGCCACAGGTCACCGTGACCACGAACTTGCCACCCGCATAGCCCAGGCCGCTCACATCGCTCACCGCCTTGGTCACCGTGATCGTGTGCGCCGTGCCGTACTCGATGTCGTGCGTCAACGTCAGCATCGCGTCTTGGGTCGCCTTCAGCGAGTCCGCGCCGGTCATCAGATCCGGCACGCTCGATACCGTCGTGCTGTACCACAGGTAGCCGCTGCCCAGCGCCGGTGCGCTCGTCGTCGTCAGCGTGCAGTCGGTCGGATCCGGCACGCTATAGCTGGCCGTGTCCCCGGTCGCCAGCGTCGACAACCAGGTGTAGCCCACGCCGCAGGCCAGCGTCACCGTGAACGGCTGACCTTGTGAATAGCCCGAGTGGCCATCCGTGTTGTCGATCACCACATTGGTCAGCGTCAGCGTGTGCAGTGCCATCGTCGCCGGCTGCACGGCGTTCTCCACGCTCACGTCCACGTTGCCCGTCACCTTCACGTTGCTCGGCATCAGGCTCGCCGCGTAGTGGTAGCCCGTTTTGGCAGGCGGCAGGTCCTCGCTGATCGTGCACGTGTCGCCGTCATAGACCTCGACCGTGCCGCTCTGGCTAGCCTTCAGGGTTAGCGTCGGCGTCGCGATCGGGGTACTGCTACAGCTCACTTGGATCGGGAACAACGTGTTCGCATCATGACCATTGGCAATGGTCGCCACCGAGCCGCTGACCGTCTTGGTGATCGTCAGCGTGTGTGTATTACCCGTGCCGCTGGTAGGCGCCAGCGTATTGCTCACCGCGATCGCCTGATCCGTCGTGCCCACGCTGAAGCGCGACGGGCTGATCGTCGCCGTGTTGGTGTAGCCAGTCGCTACAACATCCGCCGGGACGTTCTCGCTCACGCTGCACTCATCGCCTTCCTGCGCGATCAGCGTGTCGCTGCCGTTATCGGCCAGTTGCATGGTCTTCGCCGCCGAGGTGCAAGTCACCTGGATCGCGAACCTGCCCGCCGAGGCGCCCGTCGCCACATAGCCGGTCACATCGCCCGCTACGTGCTTGCTCACCGTCAACGTGTGCGCGGTGCCCAGCTGGATGTCGTGCGTCACCGTCGCCGCATGGCCGCTGGCGCCGACCGTGAACGTGGCGCCCAGCAGCGTGTCCGTGCTGGTCGCCGA
>JAISPQ010000055.1 GCA_031274955.1 Rhodanobacter sp. | reverse complement strand
ACTTCCGGCGAATGTGCGCTCATATGGACAAGGCCAAAGCCGTTACGGCGGCAGCCCACAAGCTCGCCAGGCTGATCTACACCATGCTCACCAAGGGCGAGGAATATACCGATCAGGGGCAGGATTACTATGAGCAGCGCTACCGCGAACGTGTGTTGCGCAGCCTCTCGCAACGCGCCGCCAAGCTCGGCATGCAGGTGGTGCCCGCCCAGCAGGCCGCCTAAAAATCCATTACCTATCAACTACTTGGGAATAGGTTTCTTGAGAGAGGCCAACAAAATTTCGAACACACGAATAAAGCGCAAGACCAAGCTGAGTGCGTAACGGTAAAGCCAAGCGTAAATGGCGCTCAAGCGGCGCGTGGTTGGAGATGCTGTCGAATCCAAGCCGCCAGTTGCGGTTCATCCACCGCGCTGACGGCAACGTCGAGCATCACCAGCGTGGCCTCGGCCTGCCCAGCAGTCAATCGCCAACCGTTGAGCGCCAGAAACAGGCCCAGTGCCAGAAAAGCAACGCGCTTGTTGCCATCAACAAACGCATGGTTCTTCGCTAACCCCATAACATAGGCCGCCGCAAGATCGGCCACGTCAGGCTCCCCGTAAGCCACCAAGTTCATCGGGCGCGCCAATGCGGAGTGCAACAAACCTTCATCGCGCAACCCTGGCGCGCCGCCATGCTCGGCCAAGCTCTCGTCGTGTAGCAACAGCAGCGAAGCCTGATCCACCCAGCGCCAGTTGGTCACTTCGCTAACTCGTGAAAGGTGTCGCGGAACTCGCGCATGAACTCGCGCCCCAGTTTGAGCTGCTCCGCCATGCCGGGGTCATAGGGCGTCAGCATCCAGTTACCACTGGCCGCCTCGGTCAGGAACAAGGAGTCTCCTTTCTCCACTCTCATGCGCGCCAGCACCTCCTTGGGCAGGATGACGCCAAGCGAATTACCGATCTGGGTGAGTTTGAGGGCGGACATCTTGCGAGCCTTTGATGTTATAACGATTGTTATACTATCTGGAATTTTGCTGCTCATCAAGTGGGGCACATGCTGGGAGCCTCGCACGGACGAACCCGAACAGTGCCAAGCGTATGGGATTAAGTGCCTATCGTAGATTATGAACAGCCTAACGCCAAAGTTAACCGACGCCGAAGCCGTCCGGGTTGAACGCAATGTTAGCGAAGTAATCGGCCCGGACGTGCCGAAAACCGTTCCGAAAGAAAGTCGCTTGCATCTGATGCCACCTATACAAATCAATGAGTTAGGCGCGAGTTTCTTGAGAGCGAAGTAATCGGCCCGCTGCCGAAAATCGTGCCGAAGAAACTCTTTGCGGCCTCGTTGTGGCAAGGTGGAGTGTGGCACCGCAGAAGACCGAAATGGCATTGGCGCACATTGCCCGCATGTTAGCGTGGTCCTGGGAGACGTCATCGACATGGGTGAAGCGGCGCAGCAATACACATCCGCCGCGCTGCCATCCCGTTTGAGAGAGTGAGCAAGACGACGTACCCGATGCGGTGCCACACCCCACAACTAATGATGGAGTCTATCGTGGCGCAACGCAATCGCAGTCTCAATCTGAAGTCTGCCAAATCCCGGCAGGCATTGAGCGTGACCCACCCCAATGCTGCTGGTATCGACATCGGCAGCGCCTCGCACTACGTGGCCGTACCCGCCGATCGTGTCCTGCGGGCCATCGTCGCGGGCGAGCGCGATAGCCTGCGTCTGGCCGCGGGTAAGTAGTGTGCGAAAGGCGGCTGCGCCGCCTGGAACACATCCGCTTGACTGACGTGCTAGCCCATTGAAGAAAGTTGATAGGAACTTAAAGCGATGCAACGCGCCACATGTACGAGAGCTTGTCTTCCGACAGGCCAACCAACTCAGCTTCCTGGATGCGGCCCTCGCGAAGCAGCCTACCGAAGACCATGGGCAGTTGGGAGTACCGATAGTCGTACTTATTGTCGATCTTATACCGCCTACTGCGTAGGTACTCCTCGATAGACCACATGTCATCCGGCTCCGCCGCGGCAACTGCCCTTGCTTTGAACTCTGCCATGACTTCGGCCAGTTCAACCTTGAGTGCAGCTTCGAACACACGGCGCGCCACCTTCTTCTCCGACGCGGACCACTTGAAACCGAGCATCTTGTGACTCCCTATGAGTACTTCACTAGCCCCGCCACCCACGCCTGCCCGAGCGCAATGCCGCCATCGTTCGGCGGCGCTACGGCGTTCCATAGCGGTCTGTTTGAGTGATTTTTCAGGTCTATCTTGAAGTTCACGAAATCCAGTCCCCACAATGCTTACTCTGAACCCAGCCGCTCTGCGTCTTTCTATAGATAACAATGGCGCCGTTTCCACAAAGCCTCCCGCAGATGAATGAATACGCAAACGCAGCAGTTTCGTAAGATTCATCGAATGTAATTGCGGAAAATGTCAGAAGGCCGCCGGCGAAGCCGTCTTTAACAGCGGATTCTACCGATTGTCCTTGTGAAATAAGTTCTCCTGGGTCATGCGGTTCCCACTTATTTGAGTCAACGAGACGAACATAAGGAAGCTTGCCAACGATGTCGCTAAGATCACTTATTGACTTGGCTGGCAACCAATGAGGGGTTGTAGTGTTGTCCTCGCGCGCACAATCCGAGAATTGCTCTATCTTCTTGGGAGATGGTTCTTCGGCTTCCATTGCGACGCTGATGGATTCTGTTTTCTCACTTTCTATCCAGTTATCAAGAAATTTTCTGTAGACTTCGGTTTCAGATGCCTTGTTTGCGTTGGTTGGAATGCCATGGTTGTCGACAGTTGGGCTATGGACACACCCGACACACAACGCGATTGCTGTAATAGCTGTAATAAGTGATGATGAGCGGATCATGTTAACCTCCAGCGGTCTCTTCTGGGTAAACCTAACGCCTAAATTAACCGGCGGCGAAGTCGTCCGGGTTGAGCGAATGAAAGGGACTTCCCCGTCCCGAGTGCCCCGCGCATAGGCGGCGATACGGCAACAAAGCGCCATGATGGGAAGTCAACGCTCTCATCAACACACTCGTTTTTTGGAAGGGGGAAGCCCATGACTATCGTAACCGTAGGAATCGATCTGGCAAAGAACATCTTTGCTGTTCACGGCGTAGATGCCACAGGCAAGCCCGCGCTGGTACGCCCCAGCATGGCGCGCAACAAGCTGCTCGAACTCATCGCCGCCTTGCCCACGTGCCTGATCGACATGGATGCCTGCTCAGGTGCACACCACTGGGCCAGAGAGTTTCAAAAACACGGGCACACCGTGCGCCTGATGGCCCCCAATCTCGTCGCCCCCTATCGTCTGTCAGGCAAGCGCAGCAAAAACGATGCGCCCGCCAGGGCTTTGTCGAACAACGCACCGCCACGTTCAACCGCATCCGTGGCTTGTTCTGGGAGTTAGATCACGACACTTCGCCAGTCATGAATAGTATCTCGACGACACGGTCAATCCAAACCCTTTTGGGTGCGATCGATCCGCCTCCGGACTTCACATGCCAGTCCTTTGCGCATAGTCATCCTCCAAATGGCCGAGACAGTTGCTCCATCAAACGCTCTCGCTGGCGCTCAATGACACCAAAGTCGTCGGTCACCCCAGTGCGAGCCACATTGAGCGGCCAACCGTCGAGTTTGCCGAGTTCGGCGGGCACTGGCCCGGTCAACGGGTTGTCCGCCATGCTGAACACAAACAGCTTCGAGAGGTTTCCGAGGGAGGCTGGGATCGAGCCGGTGAATTGGTTCTTGTTGAGATAGACCTGCGTCAGGCCGGTGATGTTGCCCAGCCAGTCGGGGATAGAACCGGTCAGCCGGTTGCCGTCCAGCCACAGCCAGCCGAGCTTTGTTAGGCGCGCCATCCCTTGCGGCAGCGGGCCGGTCAGCCGGTTCCCGCTGAGCGTCAGCAGTCCGAGGCTCGGCAGATTACCGAGCGAGTCGGGCAGTTGTCCCGCAAGTCGGTGGCGGCGCAGGTCAAGCGCGACGACGTGTCCCTCTTCAACGGTAACGCCGCACCATGTACCAACCGGGGCGTCGGTGCTCCAGCCGTCGCGCTTGCGCCATTTCGGCCCGTTTGTGCTCGTAAAGAAATCAAGCAGGGCAGCTCGTTCGCTGGTGGGAGCGTCCGCATCGGTTGCATCTTCGGGACCGTGTTTTCGCTTTGTTTGGCGGCGTGCTTTTTCTGTTTTTTTCATCGTCAGCATCTTGTGTCAGCAGTCAAAGCATACACGCGCGCAATGCTACCGTGGTCTTCTGGTTTCTGCGTAGCGCACGATTACTCACCAAAGAGTTCGTCTGCGCTACCGTAAACATATTCATGCAGGTTTGTGGGGCCACCTTGATGCACCAACAACTCTCTGTCTGTGGTGAAGGTTAGAACTGGCGTGATCTGCGTCCCGTCCACGGAGAACGTGGCACTTGCGTCAAGTAGGCAAGACACATTGAAGCCAATAGATGCGGTTAGTTCCTTTATTTGTTCTTCAGAAAGTGATGTATCGCCAAGCTCCTCCTTGATGGCGTCCTTGATGGTGCGCAGGATTTCATAGCTGAAATAGGATTGCCAATTATCAAAGGTGTCGATGTCTTCTTTCAGTTTCACGATAAATCTCCTGCGTGAATTTGAATAGCCTAACTAAACATGGGCTTGCAAAGCCACCCATGCCTGCCCGAGCGCGATGCCGCCATCGCTCGGCGGCGCGAGGCGCGGTTCGAGCACCGTACAACCGGCGGCCAGCAGACGCTCGCGCAGACGCCGGCGCAGAAGGCGATTGAGCATACAACCGCCAGCCAGCACGATCTTGCGTATGCCTTGCTGCTGCGCATGCGCCAGCGTCCAGGCGGCTACGCTGTCGGCCAAGGCATCGTGAAACCAGGCGGCGGCGGCGGCGGCGTGTTCCGGCGTCGTATTGGCAAGCCGCGCCAGCAGCGGCAAGGGGTCGAACAGGCCGCCGCCGCTCGTCGGCAAGGCATTGTGCGGCGGCACGCTTGCGCCATGCGTATGCGCCAAGGCTTCCAGACACATCGCTGCCTCGGCTTCGTACACATCGATAAGACCGATGCCCAGCAGTGCCGCCGCCGCGTCGAACCAGCGGCCGGCGCTGGTGGTCGGCGGACATTGCACGCCGCGTGCGAGCATCTGCGCGACCGTCGGCGCAGCCGGCATCGGAAAGCGCGCGGCGATCTCGCCGCCTCGGCCGAGCAGATGCAGCGCGGCGGCGGCGGTCCGCCATGGCTCGCGCGTCGCACGGTCACCGCCGGGCAGCGGCAACGGCCGCCAGTGTGCGATGCGCCGATAACCGTTGCGCGCAACGCGCAGCAGTTCGCCGCCCCAGGCGGCGCCGTCGTTGCCCAGTCCCACACCGTCCAACGCCAGGCCAAGTACCGCATCCGCGACGCCGTGTTCGGCCAGCACCGCGGCGATGTGCGCGTGATGGTGCTGCACGGCCAGCGCCGGAAGGTTGTCGCGGCGCGCGCGCGCCAGGGCGTAGGTGGTGCTGTAAAAATCCGGATGCAGATCATGCACCAGACACGCCGGCCGCACGTCGAGCAGATCGCACAGACGATCCACGGCCTCATCGAACGCCGCGCAGCTCGCTGGGTTGGACAGATCGCCCAGATGCGGCGAAAGAAACGCCTCGGCGCCGCGCGTCACACACACGGTGTTCTTGAGCCAGGCACCGCAAGCCAGCACGCTGGGCGCAGTGGCGGCCACACCGGGCAAAGCGATCGGCACCGGTACGAAACCGCGCGCACGGCGCAGTAGCTGCGGTGGGTTCGCGGCATCGCCCACGCGCAACAGGCTGTCGTCGCAACGCGCGACGATGGCGCGGGCGTGACTGAGAAAACCGTCGGCGACGCCGCCCAGACGTTGCACCGCTTGCGTTTCATCGATCAGCAAAGGCTCGCCGCCGCGATTGGCGCTGGTCATCACCAACAACCGGGGGCACGCTTGTTCGCGCCATCCGCGTCCGGCCGGATGGCCGAGCAGGGCGTGGAACAGCAGCCAGTGCACCGGCGTGTACGGCAGCATCACACCGATTTCGGCCAGATGCGGCGCTACCGCGTGCAGCACATCGCGCGCAACGGTGCGTTTTTCGAGCAGTACGATCGGACGCGCGACCTCACGCAGCGCCGTGGCGGCGGCCGCTGGCACATTGGCCCACACCGCCAGCGAGGCGAGGTTGAGCGCCATCACCGCAAAGGGTTTTTCGCCGCGCGATTTGTCCACGCGCAGACGCTCCACCGCTCGCCCATCCAGCGCATCGCAAACCAGATGAAAGCCGCCGATGCCTTTGACCGCGAGCACCGCGCCCGCGCGCAGGCGTTGCGCGGCGGTGGCGATCGCGGCGGCGGCGGTATGCGTACGCTGCCCGCGCGCATCGAGTAATTCCAGTCCGGGGCCGCAGCGCGGGCAGGCCATCGGTTCGGCGTGAAAGCGCCGATTGGCCGGATCGGCATACTCGCGCGCGCACGCCTCGCACAGCGGATAGCCGGCCATGCTGGTTTGCGCACGGTCGTAGGGCAGATGGCGGGTCAACGTATAGCGCGGTCCGCATTCGGTACAGTTGATCAGGGCATAGCCGTGACGGCGGTCGGTGGGATCGAACAATTCATCGAGACAGGCCGCGCACACCGCCGCATCCGGCGGCAGACCGGTATGCACTTGCCCACCCGTGCTGGCGCGCACGGCGAAAGCGGTTTCGTTCGTTTGCAGCGGGCAGCGCGTGCGTTCGTGCGCGGCGATGTGCGCCAGCGGCGGCGGATGATCGAGCACGGCGTGCAGGCAGGCATCGACCGTACCCCCTTCGCCTTGCAGTTCCATCAGCACACCATCGGCATCGTTGCGCACCCAGCCGGTCACACGGAAGCGCTGTGCCGCACGCGCGCAATGCGGGCGGAAACCGACGCCCTGCACGGTACCGCGCACGCGCACACGCACGCGAATCAGTTCGGTGGCAGGGGCATAGGGGGTGTGCATGGCGAGCGGAGATCAGGTTCTGCGCACGTGTGCCAGCTCGGTTTCCAACGCCGCCACGCGCGCGCGCATCGCTTCCAGTTCGGCCTCCACCGATGGTGCGGCCTGAGGTTGCCGCGCGGTTTCGATCCAGTGGATCCAGGCCGGCAGTCCTTCGCCGCTGCGTGCCGAGACGCATAAGGTTTCAAGCTCTGGACGGATGCGCCGCGCGTTGTCCAGACAACGCTGCAGATCGAAATCCAGATGCGGCAAGAGGTCGATCTTGGTGATCAGCAACAGATCGGCGACGGCGAACATGTCCGGGTATTTGAGCGGTTTGTCCTCGCCTTCGGTGACCGACAGCATCACCACGCGCGCGGCCTCGCCCAGATCCCACAGGGCCGGGCAGACCAGATTGCCGACGTTCTCGATCAACAGCAGGCCGCCCGGCGCGAGCTTTAATTGCGCGTGAGCCTCGCCAACCATGCGCGCATCCAGATGGCAGCCTTTGCCGGTATTGACCTGGATCGCCGCCGCGCCCGCTGCGCGGATGCGTTCGGCGTCCATGCTGGTCTGCTGATCGCCTTCGATGACGCCCAGCGACAGGCGATCGCGCAACGCGGCGATGGTGCGGGTCAGCAAGGTGGTCTTGCCGGCGCCGGGGCTGGACATCAGATTCAGCGCCAGGACGCGCTCACGTGCGAAGCACGTGCGGTTGGCCTGTGCATAACCGCGATTGTGTTCCAGCACGTCACGCTCGATGCGCAGGATACGCCCCTGATCCAGACCCGGCACCGAGGTGGCGGCGGGGCCGCGACCGTAATGCAGCACGCCTTCGGCGTCGGCATGGTCGTGATGGTG
Organism: Rhodanobacter sp.; assembly: GCA_031274955.1. Classification (GTDB taxonomy): domain Bacteria; phylum Pseudomonadota; class Gammaproteobacteria; order Xanthomonadales; family Rhodanobacteraceae; genus Dokdonella_A. The sequence continues at coordinate 22,738 of JAISPQ010000055.1, read as the reverse complement.
GTGCGCGTGCTCGTGGTCGTGTGCATGATCGTGATCGTGGTGATGATCATGCGTGTGTGGATGCTCGTGATCGTGCGCGTGCGGATGTTCGTGCGCGTGCGCATGACCGCACGCGCATGGATGTTCGTGGCCGTGCGTGTGAATCGATCCGTTGTTGCCGCAACCGCATACCGTACACATAAGATTTGCTCCTCATAACACTACTGGGTCCCTGGCGCGAGACGAAAAACGTTCCGAGCGCAAACGCGCCTTCGATCGGCGGCTTCGCCAGCCATGCGCCATATGCTCATCAATCACCGCGATGGCGAACATGGACGCTGCCCTATTCAACCAAACGCATTGCGCAGGTCCTCGCCGCATCGCGATCGAAAGTTGCCGTATGGTCGCAGCCGGCCGCATTGGCCAAGCGCTCGATCAGGCAATCCGCGAAATCCGCCCTGCCTTCCCGAAAAACGCGCAGCGCCTGCCAAACCATGTCGGCTTCGGCGACGACCAATTCCTTGGTGCGCAGCAGCGCTTCCAGAACCGCGCAGATTTCGTTCTTGGTGCTGCCGTAACAGCCGGCCAGTACCCAGACCAATTCGACCATCGCGACGACGCTGACATAGCCGGGCGCAGCGGTCGTCAACGATTCGATCAAGCCGGTTGCCTTGGGCGATTGCTTGGGATCATCCTGCGCGATGTAGCGCACGAGAACATGGGTATCCAGGCCGATCACCGCGCTTTGGCTCCCTGCGCGGCGATGACTTTGTTCATCGCCGCGATGCCAACCCGAGAGGAGGGCTTGCGCACCAACCCCTTCAGCGCGGTAACCGGCTGCGTGGCGGCGATGAGTTCAAACCGCCCCGCTTCGACCTGGACGAATTCGACTCGATCGCCGGTATCGACGCCCAGGGCAGTCCGCACAACGATGGGAATGGTCACTTGGCCTTTGCTGGTCAGGGTGGCTGTAGACATGAACGTCTCCACTTCTTTCCTTACTCTATAGCAAGGATTCACCGATTTCAAAAACCGGCCCGCTGCGTTGGGATTCGCAAATTCACCCCAGCCCATGCGGGCTCAATCCACTTCCAGCTCGACCACCCGCAAGCCTTCCTCGCTGGCGCGGTAACGATGTCCGCCGCAGCGCGGACAGGCATCGAGCCGCGATGCGACTTCGATGTTGGCGTTGCAGTTAAAACACCAGGCACACCCCGGCGGCTCATCGATCTGGATGCGCGCACCATCCAGCGGCGTACCGGGCACGATCGCTTCCAGCGCAAAACGCAGGGCCGGTATTTCGACGCCGGATAGCTTGCTGGCGGACAAGCGCAGGCGGCGCACGCGGGTGAAGGATTCGGCCTTCGCGCTGTCGAGCACGATGCGCACCACGCCTTCGGCCAGGCTCAACTCATGCATCGGCGTCGACTTCACGATAGCGGCAGGCGACACACGGCGCATAGGCAATGGTCACCGCGGCCAGCGCCACGGATGCCGTCACCTCGCTGGCCAGTGCCCGGAATGCCTGCACCGCGCCACCGCGCGGATGGAAATTCCACTCGGTCGGCGCCAGCACGCGGTAATCGGTGATGGCATCGCCGTGCAGACGCAGCCAGTGCAGCAGCCAGCCGCGCGCGCTGTCGACCCAGGCCGCGGCGCTGCCATCGGCGAACCGTTGCGCGGCGGCGTGTGGCGGCGGCGCGGCGCCGGTCACCGTTTCGGCAAGCCTGGCCAACTGCGCGGCCGCGCGTGTGGCGAGGCTGGGTTCGTCGTCGGCGAATGCGCTCCACGGACCGTTCTCAACGGGGCCGTCGGCCAGATCCGGCAGGGACGCTTGCGTGGCATCGGCGGCCAGCCGCGCCGCGGCGGCGGGCAGGTCCGTCGCGCGCAATGAACGGGTGAGGCCGAGCGGCATCCGCCACAGCCGTTGCGGCAAGTTATCCGACCACCAGCCGCAGGATGTTTCCGCCGCGCCGGCGTGATACCGCGCCAGCCAGTCGGTCGGTGCGGCCGTGTAGACATGGCGGTGCAGATCGTCCGCGCAGCGCGCGCGTAGCGCGGCATCGTCCGGTGCGGCACGCCAGGCGCGCCAGGCGGTGAAGTCCAGCGGCAACACCGGCAGCCCGCGCGCGACGCGCCAATCCTGCGCGATCAGGCGCATGCGTTCCCAGGCATTGGCGACGTCCAGGTGCGCGAGCGCGCCATCATTGGCCCCATCGCAACCCCGCGCGGCCGCAATCGCCAGCCGCGCGGCTTGCCGATGCGCCTCGCCGCACAATACGTACAGACCGGCCAGACGTTCCGGCGCCTCGTCCGCCGGCCGACCGCGCAGCCACGTCGCCAACGGCAACGGTGCGCGTCCTAGCAGAGTCGCATCCGCCGGCGCGCGCGGATCCAGACGGAATTCGATGGTGGCTTCGGCAACACTCACATGCCGCGTCCGAGCAAAAAAGCCCGGCGCGAGGCATCGGCCGTTTGGGGCACAGGGGCCGCTGCGCCGGCGGCGGCCGGTGCGCGCAGCAAATCCAGTGCGGCCGTGGCCACGGCCACGGCGTCTTCCTGAGCGGTGAATTCGAACACCGGCGAATACAGCGAAGCCATCGCGAAACTGCCGAGGCCGTCTTCGTACGCGCCGAGAAATTCGTATTCACCGCTGGCCAACGCCAACCAGTGCGTGACGCCGACCGGTGGCACGGCGCCGTCTTGCGGCGCCCAGACCAGATTGAGAAACCACGGCGTCAGCAAAGCGCCCAGAACCCCGTGCGCGCCTTCGCGCTCGCGGCACGGCGCGAAGCCGATCGCCGCGACGCGCAGGGCCGGATTGAGCAGCGGGATGCCTTGCATGCGTGTGGTTTGGATGCGTGCAAAGGTCCGCTCGAAACGCTGCGCCAGTTCGGCCGCTTGCGGCGCGTCCACGGGTGTGGCAGCAGATGGCGCGGCGTTCACGGGGCCGTTACGACCATGAACTGCGTGCGTTCGCCGTCGCACTGCGGGCACCGCCAATCGGCCGGCAATTGCGCGAACGGCACGCCGGGCGGAATCTGCGCTGCTTCGTCACCGTGCGCCGGATCGTAAACCCACCAGCAGATCTTGCATTCCAGCCGCGCAGCGGGCGGCAGCCGTGCGGCATCACCGAGAAAGGAGCCTTCGAACATCACACCGATCCCGCGGGGATCGCACCAATTCCCTCCGCCGGACGCATCCAGATCAGCACATCGCGCAGACGCCGCGCCGAATCAGCGAAATCCTCGGCGGCGGCGCACACCACGTCGGGCACGCCGACGATTTCGATGCTGTCGAGGATCACCACATCCTGCGAGTTGTAATAGGTCACGCGCCACACCGTGGGAATGCCGGTGGCCGACACCCGGCAATTGCCGTAGCCGCGCGATAGCAGTACGACGCGGCCGCTGCCGGTCCAGGTGTTGAGCAGGGCGTGGTCGGCCGGCGTCAGCGGCAGCAGGCTGAGGTTGATGATGTGCGGCGGCGCGTCCGCATTCCAGGCAGCGGCGTGGTCGGCGATCTCGGCCAGCAGCGCCGGTGCGTTCATCGTCTGGCTGGCCTCTGCCGGCGCAATCGGCGCGGGCACCTGGCCGGTGCGTACGGCGTCGCGCACGCGCGCGGGTACCGTGGCGACTTCGACATAGTCTTCGATGAGCCGACCATCCTGCTCGATCAGCACGCGCCAGACGCCGGCGAAAACCGCTTCCTGGATACGTATCGATTCGCCGTCGCCTTCGATGCGTGCACTGACCTCGCCTTCGCCGAGCGTTTGCTGGATCAAGATGCGCTCGGCGGCGTCCAGTACCGACAGATCGATACGCCGCGGTGTTTGCGTATCGCCGGCGACGACCGCATCCAGCGCAGCGCGCACCGCATCGAGCGCGGTCAGCGCCGCGGCATGGTCGACGAAGGCTTCCGGCTCGGGCAGTTGCGGCACGCTATAGGTTTCCATCGTGGCCGGCAGCGGCAGGTAATCGAGGGTTTCCTCGCCGGTTTCGACGGGTTCGACCACAACGGGAATCGGGAATGGCGGATGTTTTTTCATGTGCTTGGTTTTCTGTCAGTAGGCCCTAAGCCGGGTATGGGGTATGGGGAGAATTGATCCGCTTACCCCCCGATCAAGAGCACTTCGGGGGCAGAGCCTATCCCCGACCCGATCGGAGGCTCTTCGGGCCGCCTTCGCGGAAATGACGGCGGGAGGCCATGTGCGGAAGAGCCACGGGGAAAGGTAACGCCTCAGAACATGAACTGCGCGGAGACGGCAAGCAGGTCGGCGCGGCTCTTGAAGTAGCCGGTCAACGTGTCGAAGGTCGCCGACATGTCGTTGACGGTGCCGTTGGACACCCACAGGTGCGCGAAGCCTACATCCAGGCGCAGCGAATCGCTGACTTTGTAGCCCGCGCCGAGCGCGAGCCAGCGGCGGTCGCCGTCTGGGATGCGCGGATTGCGATAGGCATTGACGGTCGGCGTCTGGTCATAGGCTATACCGGCGCGTAGCGTCCATTGGTTGTCGAGACGGTATTCACCACCGATCGAGCCGAACCAGGTGTCGCGGAAATCGAAGATCATCGGCGAGTTGAATCGCGCCTGTGCCGGATTGGCGTAGGTAACGACCAGACTCTGGAAGCTCGACCAATGCGTAAAGCTCACGTTGGCGCCGAAGCTCCAGCGGTCATCCAGCGTATGCCACCAGCCCGCACTGGCGGTGTACGGCGTGCTGAGGTTGGCCTTGCCGGTTGTGTTGACGAACGCCCCACCGAACAGGGGCAACACGTTCGATTGAACCAGGAACGTTGCGTTGCCGTTGATGTGGTAGTTGATCTGCGAACGGAAGTTGAAGCCGATACGATCGGCGGCGGTGGGTTTCCACAGCACGCCCAGCCCCCAGCCGTAAGCCCACTCTTTGCCATCCAGCCGGCCCAGACCATCGGCTCCCTGCGGCAGTAGTTGACCGCCGGTGGGTACCATCAGGATCGTGCCGAGATTGATTGCCTGGGTGAGCGAAGCACTGGTGCGCTGGGCGACGATGCTCGCGCCGATCGAAAGCGAGTCGGCGGCCTTCCACGCGCCGGAAAACGTGATCGCCGGCGATTGCAGCTTGGTCTTCTGCGCCTGATAACGGCCGGCCCATTGATTGTCGTATTCGGTCTGAAAGCCATAGGGCATGCTCAACGCCGCGCCAAACGCGAATTGGCCGCTCAACGGCAGAATGTAGTGAATGGCCGGAACCGGCAGCGTGGCGCCGCCATTACCGCCGTTGCCTCCCGTGAGCGGACTGCCCACCGCATCGACGCCGCTGCCGTGAAAGCGTGTGCTGAAGTCGATCGCGGTGACATCGACCTGGAAACATTGCGTATTGAATTCGGTCATCGCCGCAGGGTTGTTGACGACCACAGCACAATCGCCCGGCGTGGCGGCCTGGCCGGAATAGGCGCGGCCCATGCCCGCCGCATCGTTCTCCTGTAACTGGAAGCCGGACGCTTGTGCGTCCTGCACGGTCAACATCGCGGCCAGCGCAAGCGGAAGTACGCCCAGCGTCGACAGAGGCTTGTGATAGCGAATTTTATGCGACATGTCGCCCCCTCATTGTTCAAACAAGCCGATTTACAGCAGATTCTAACAGAACGAAGCGGCAGCTCCTCGATCTGACCATCGTGCACCGCCGCAATACCTTGGTGGTTGGAACGGCACGGCCTAAACTTCAAGCGAGGCCACCTCCTCCAAAGCTGTGAAACGAACGATACGTTACCCCATGACTCACTGGATCATCCGCCTGCTCTACGCGGGCCTTGCATTGAGCGCGCTCGCACGCGCGGATACCGCCGACGAGCGTTTCAAGGCGCTGTATACGAAGGAATGGGCCTGGCACCAGCAGCAGTCCGGCGGCGCGGGCAACGAAGACCGCGAATCCGATGCGCGCGATCGCCAACTGCCCGACGTGAGCGCGGCGGCGCAGATCAATCGTCTGGCGTACTGGAACGACGTGCTCAAGCAACTCGATACGATTCCAGTGGATCAACTCTCGCCGGAGAACCAGGTCAACCTCGCGGTGTACCGCCCGCAGATCGAAAACCTCGCCGCGGACATCCGCTTCCGCGGCTACGAGATGCCGTTCAACAGCGATTCGCAGTTCTGGTCCGATCTTGGTTTCATGACGCGCCGTTCGTTTAAGGATGCGCGTTCCGCGCGTGCGTACATCGCCATGCTCAACGAGGTGCCGCGCTATTTCGATCAGCAGACCGTAAACATGCGCGCCGGTCTGAAGCGCGGTTTCTCGGTGCCGCGCGCCGTGCTCGCTGGCCGCGACGTGTCGATCGCCAGCTATGCGCAGGTGAGGTCGCCGGAAGACAGCCAGTTCTACGCGCCACTGATAAAACTGCCGGCATCGATCCCAGCCGATGAACAGACCAGGCTGCGCGCCGATGCGGTGCGTGCGATCCGCGAGCAGGTGACCCCGGCCTATGCGAAGCTGCTGAAGTTTTTCCGCGAGGAATACCTGCCGCATGCGCGCACCACGCTGGCGGCGGAGGCGCTGCCGGGGGGCAAGGCGTATTACCGGCAACAGATCAGGGAATACACCACGTTGGATCTGGATCCCGATGCGATCCACGAGATCGGCCTGAAGGAGGTCGCGCGCATCGACGCCGATATGCGGGCAACGATGCAGGACACCGGTTTCACCGGCGATTTTCCGGCGTTTCTGCAATTCCTGCGCAGCGATCCGCAGTTCTACGCGAAAACGCCGGACGAACTTCTGATGCGCGCGGCGTGGATCGCCAAACAGGTGGACGGCAAGCTCGCGCAGTTTTTCGGCGTGCTGCCGCGCGGACGCTTTGGTATCGAGCCGGTGCCGGCGGCGATCGCGCCGTTCTGGACAGCCGGACGCGGCAGCACGCATACGTATTGGGTGAATACCTACGATCTTCCCTCGCGCCCGCTGTACAACCTGCCAGCGCTGACCTTGCACGAATCCGCGCCCGGCCACGCGCTGCAAGGCGCGTTGTCCGAAGAACATAAGGATCTACCGGCTTTCCGCAGCAAGAGCTATATCTCCGCGTATGGCGAAGGCTGGGCGCTGTACTGCGAGAAACTCGGCAAAGAAATGGGCATCTATCACACGGCCTATGAGGAATTCGGCCGCGAGACCTACGAGATGTGGCGCGCGGCGCGGCTGGTCATCGACACCGGTATCCACCACAAGGGCTGGACACGCGATGAGGCGATCCAATACCTCGCCGACCACACCGCGTTGAGCCGGCATGAAGTGGAGACTGAAGTCGATCGCTATATCTCATGGCCCGCGCAGGCGTTGAGCTACAAACTCGGCGAACTGAAAATTCTCGAGCTGCGCGCACGCGCGGAGAAAGAACTGGGAACGAAGTTCGATATCCGCGCCTTCCACGATGCGATCCTTGCCGAAGGCTCGGTGCCGCTGCCGCTGCTCGAACAGCGCATCAATGCCTGGATTGCCCAGCGTCAGTAAGACAGCGAAAGGTTGATCCTTGGGATTTTGGCCAGGTTCTCAGGGCGAGCCTGGCTGTTGTTGTTCGGATTTCTTCGCCGCGGGCTTGGTCGTCTTTTTGCTGGCCGGCCGCGAGGTCTTGGCGGCGCCGGACTCGGGCTGCTGTCCCAGCATCTGTTGCCGCCACTGTTCGAGAATCGAGGCGCGCGTGGCCGCGGCGGCGGCGGCTTCCGCTTGTGCCTTGGGTATCGCATCCTCGGGTTTTTCCTCCGGACTGCTGGTCTGGATGTAACGTGTGAGACGCGCGAACGTGGCGGCCATCATCTCATCGACCTTCGGCGCAAGCTGATCCAGCCCGCTGGATGCCGCGCCATTGACGCGATAGTCCAGTTCCAGTTGCGTCGCGCCGTCATCGTCCTGCGCGATGGAAAAACTCAGCACGCCCTTGACCGCGAGTTCCTGAAGCACACCCAACGCGGTTTCTATCCGCACGAGTTGTTCGGGCAGCACCGTAATCACGCGCCCATACTCCACGCTGCCACCGGGCCAGTGTTCGCAAAAGCAGCCGCCGGCTTCGGCTCTGAGGCTCAGGTTGGCCGCCTTGCCGGACCAGGTGTATTCATCGCCCCACCACAGGTGCACCTGTGAGATCGCCGCATAGGCTTTGGCAGGCGTCGTCTTGACTTGCGCGGTCTCCACGATGAGGAGCGAGTCCGGCGCCGATTGCTTCACCTCCGCCTGCGCGGCCGACGCCAGCACTAGCGCACAGATCGGGACAAGGGGGGCGAATCGTAGATGCATGGTTTGATAGCTCGGTGCGAAACAAGTGTCCAGCTTAGCGTGAAAGATAGTTAGAACCTCAGCCGCGTTTGAGCAGTTCGCGCAGATCGATCATTGCGGCGTTCGCGCGCGAGATGTAGTTCGCCATCACCAGTGAATGATTGGCGAAGAATCCGAACGGCGAGCCGTTGAGGATGATCGGGCTGTGTACCGGCCGTTGCGATTCTTCCAGTTCGCGGATGATCTGTTTGAGGCTGACCACCGCCCCCTTACGTTGCAGCACCGGTGCGAAATCCACCTCGAATGCCTGCAACTGCTCGAGCAGCGCCCAGGTGTAGCCTCGCGATTCGTAGAACACATCGTCGATCTGCAACCATGGCGTCTTCACGAACTGCGCGGTGGAACCCGCAGCGGCTGTCGGCGGCGCATTCGGATCGACCGGCGCATCGCCTTCCAGGCGCAACTGGCCGACGCTGGCCGACAGCCGCTGCGACAAACTGCCGAGCCGGCTGGAGGCGAGGTCCAGATAGTCGGCGAGGTTGTCCGCGCGCGCATAGAACTGCGCGCCGTTCGGATCGTTTTTGCCGAGCCGCTCGAAATAGCCGTCAACCCGCTTGATCGCCTTGCGGTACTGGCTTTCGGAACTGGGCAGCAGCCAGCGATCGTTGGGGCTGGAAAACAGCGGATCGGCTTCTTTGAGATCGATATCTTCCTCGGACTGCGATTGCGAACGCGAGAAGCGGTTGCGCATCTCGCGCGCGAGATCGCGCGTGGCGGTGAGCACGCCGAATTCCCAGTTCGGTATGTCGTCCAGCAGCACGCCGGGCGGAAAGAGATCGTTGCTGAGATAGCCGCCGCGCTTGTGGAGCAGCGTTTGCGCGCAGGTCATCAACACCGATGTGGTGACGCTGCCGGTGATCACCGGCGTATGCCGGGTGTCCGCGTGCGCCTGCGTCGTGGCGACCACGTCGAAATGCGGCGGTTCGTGGCTCCACCACACCATCAGGGCCAACACGATCAGGACATAGAGCCCGACCAGAACACCGACGCCGCGCCAGATGAAGCGCCTTGCGCCGGTCGGTTTGGAATGGGTTTCGGACATGGGTTTTTCTCCGGACATCTCGAAAAACTGCTGCGCTGGATAATTTGCGCGCCGGCGGCGCCGAACTACGAAGGCATGGATGCCAAAACGAACAGCGGAGCCGGCCCGAAGGGCGCGCGTTATGCGATAGATGATGCTACAAGGGGTTACTCCAGCGCTATCGGTGAATCAGACCGTCCTGTAGATATCGACTCCGAATCTTTATGCAATGCCATTCAGTTTTGCGAATGGATCTCTTGCCGGGTCTTGATGCCATTCATATTCAGCGCGCTGGGCGATGGTGTGGGCCGTGTCTTTTCCACACAGGTGTGAGATAAGCGCGAGGGCCATGTCCATGCCGGCGCTGATACCGGCCGAAGTGAAAAACTTTCCATCGACAACCCAGCGCGCCTCGGCAATCCAGTGTGTTGCCGTGCCCTGGCTTGTGACCCACGCATAGGCACGTTTGTTGGTGGTGGCGCATTTGCCATCGAGGAGTCCGGCTTTAGCCAGAAGCGCGCTGCCGGTGCATACGCTTGCGACATAACGGGCCCGTTCGCTGGCATGGCGCAATGCTTCAAGGAGAGGCTCGTTATTCACTTCGTGGCGGGTACCCCTTCCGCCGGGAATCAGGAGCACATCCAGATCGTTGGCATCGGTGAGCGCGGCCTCGGCAAAACTCTGCGGGCCTGGGCTGCTGGTGATGAGGCCGGGTGTTTGCGCGAAGGTAAGCAGACGCACATGCTCACCGATAAGGCTGAACATTTCCAATGGGCCGTAAACATCGAGCAGTTCAAAGCCATCGAACAAGACAGTTCCAATTTTCATAGACCGCTCCAACGGTCATGGCGGCCATGCGACCACGCTTCTTATCAGCGAATCAGACCGTCCTGTAGATATCGGTTCCCGTCTTTCTGAACTCATCGGCCTTATCCTGCATCCCCTGCTGCAAGGCCGTAGTCGCATCGATGCCGTGTTCTTGCGCGTAATCGCGCACGTCCTGCGTGATCTTCATCGAGCAGAACTTCGGCCCGCACATCGAGCAAAAATGCGCACTCTTGTGCGCGTCCTTTGGTAAGGTTTCATCGTGGAATTCCTTGGCCTTCTCCGGGTCCAGACCGAGGTTGAACTGGTCGTCCCAGCGAAATTCAAAGCGCGCTTTGCTCAATGCGTTGTCGCGCGCCTGCGCGCCGGGGTGACCCTTGGCCAGATCCGCCGCGTGCGCGGCGATCTTGTAGGCGATGATGCCCTCGCGCACGTCGTTCTTGTCGGGCAGACCCAGGTGTTCCTTCGGCGTGACGTAACAGAGCATCGCGGTGCCGAACCAGCCGATCATCGCCGCGCCGATCGCCGAGGTGATGTGGTCGTAGCCGGGCGCAATGTCGGTGGTCAGCGGGCCAAGCGTATAGAACGGCGCTTGACCGCACTTCTCCAGTTGCCGGTCCATGTTCTCCTTGATCAGGTGCATCGGCACGTGGCCCGGACCTTCGATCATGGTCTGCACGTCGTGCTTCCATGCGATCTGCGTCAGTTCGCCCAGCGTATCCAGTTCAGCGAACTGCGCGGCATCGTTCGCGTCCGCAATGCTGCCGGGGCGCAGGCCGTCGCCGAGGCTGAAGGCCACATCGTAGGCCTTCATGATCGCGCAGATGTCCTCGAAATGTTCGTAGAGGAAATTCTCCCGGTGATGTGCGAGACACCATTTGGCCATGATCGAACCGCCACGGCTGACGATGCCGGTCACGCGGCGTGCGGTCAGCGGCACGAACGGCAGGCGCACGCCGGCATGGATCGTAAAATAGTCCACGCCCTGCTCGGCCTGTTCGATCAGCGTGTCGCGGAAGATTTCCCAACTGAGGTCTTCGGCGATGCCGCCGACTTTTTCCAGCGCCTGATAGATCGGCACCGTGCCGATCGGCACCGGCGCGTTGCGCAGAATCCACTCGCGCGTTTCGTGAATATGCCGGCCGGTGGACAGGTCCATGACGGTGTCCGCGCCCCAGCGGATCGCCCACACCATTTTTTCGACTTCCTCGGCGATGGAACTCATCAGCGCGGAGTTGCCGATGTTCGCATTGATCTTCACCAGGAAGTTGCGCCCGATAATCATCGGTTCGCTTTCCGGGTGATTGATATTGCACGGCAGAATGGCACGGCCGCGTGCGATTTCCTCGCGCACGAACTCGGGCGTGATGCGTCCAGGCAGGCTCGCGCCAAAGCTTTGGCCCGGATGCTGTTTGCGCAGATGCGCTTCGTGAATCGCCTCCAGGCGCTGGTTCTCGCGGATCGCGACGAATTCCATTTCCGGCGTGATGATGCCACGGCGCGCGTAGTGCATCTGCGTGATGTTCGCGCCGTTCTTCGCACGCCGCGGTTTGGGGATATGCGTAAAGCGCACGTCGGCCAGTTGCGCCGCGTGTGCGTGACGGCGCGTGAACGGCGAGGTGAAATCGACGAGCCTTTCGCTATCGGCGCGCTCTTCGATCCAGTGCGCGCGCAGCGCAGGCAGGCCGGCGGCGAGATCGACCGCATACGCAGGATCGGTGTACGGACCGGAGGTGTCGTACACCGCGAACGGCGCATTGCGCTCAACGCCGAACATCGACGGTGTATCGGCCAGTGCGATCTCGCGCATCGGCACGCGCAGATCCGCGCGCGAGCCGGCGACATGCACCTTGCGCGATCCGGGAATCGGGCGCGTGACGGTCGCGGAAAGTCCGGCAGTTTCGCGCAACAGCGCGGTGGGTACGGCATTCATAGATTTAATCCTCCTGCAAGCGGGCACGGCAGGTGTTTGTGGAGAAACGCTACTTCCACTTCAAAGCCTGCATTCAAGCATGTCGGAACGCGCAGAACCAGTGTGCATCCTGCGGCCGTGGCAAAATTCGCTGTCGTCCCAAGGATTCTCGCCATGGATCATCCGCATCCGGATCTGCACCGGCTCTATCCGCCGCATATTGCCACGCTACAGGCGCGCACCGCTGCGGCGCTCGAACGCGCCGGCTGCGATCATCTGCTGATCGCGGCGGGACGCGCGCACGCTCAGTTTCTCGATGATCGCGACTATCCGTTCTGCGCCAATCCGCATTTCAAGCACTGGCTGCCGGTGACCAAGGCGCCTGGATCGTGGCTGGTGATTACACCCGGCCGCCGGCCGAAGCTCGTCTATCTGCAACCGCGCGATTACTGGCACGTGGTGCCGGAAGCGCCGGCCGGATACTGGGTCGAGCATTTCGATATCGCGATCATCCGCGATGCCGAGGCGGCGCGCGCACACTTGCCCAAGAATACCGCGCGCTGCGCGATTCTCGGTGAGACCAACGCGGCGGTCGGTGATGCGGCGCCGAACAATCCGCAGGCCGTGATCGATTACCTGCACTATCAGCGTTCGTACAAGACGCCCTACGAACTGGCCATGATGCGCGTCGCCAGCAAGATCGGCGCGCGCGCGCATCGCGCGGCGGAAGCGGCGTTCCGCGCCGGCGAAGCGGAATTCGGCATCCACATCGCATACATGGCTGCGGCGATGCAGAGCGACGACGATCTACCCTACAGCAATATCATCGCGCTCAACGAACACGCCGCCGTGCTGCACTACACGGGTCACCAGCACGCGCCACCTGCGCATATCGAATCGTTCCTGATCGACGCCGGCGCGAGCTTTCACGGTTACGCCGCCGACATCACACGCACCTACGCAACCAGCGACGGCGAGTTCCACGCGCTGATCGCAGCACTCGAGCAGGCGCAGCGCGGTTTCTGCGCCCAGGTGCGCGCGAAGCAGAGCTATCCCGAACTGCACATCCACGCGCACCATGTGTTGGCCGGCCTCCTTAAAGAGCACGGCTTCATCCGCATGAGCGAAGAGATCGCGGTCGAATCCGGTGTATCCAGCGCGTTCTTTCCGCATGGCCTGGGCCATCCGCTGGGTTTGCAGGTGCACGATGTCGCCGGATTCCAGGCCAGCGACCGCGGCGGTACGCTGGCGCGCCCGCCCGGTCATCCGTATCTGCGTATGACGCGTACGCTGGAGCCGGGCATGGTCGTCACGATCGAGCCTGGCCTGTACTTCATCGACATGCTGCTCGCGGAATTGAAAGCAAAGTCCGCCGCGAAGGATGTCGATTGGAATCGCGTCGATGCGTTCCGCAAATACGGCGGCATCCGCATCGAAGATAATGTGGTCTGTACCCAAGCCGAACCCGAAAACCTTACGCGCGATGCGTTCGAGGCCGTGTGAGCAACACCAAAGACTTGATATTCCCACCCGTACGCGTTGCCCCACCAACGTTGTCAGGTGGTCGTATGCGGCGCTCGCGCCGCATACCTGGCTCTTTCGCGGCCTGCACACACATCGTCTCCGACGCGGGCCGGTGGGAATATAAGGATAAGTTCTAAGATGATTCCCCGCGCGAACCCTCTTCTGGGCGATTCGAAAAACCTGCTGCGCTGCGTTGCGGGTCTCTTGGCCCTCATGCTCTGCGCGTCCGCCGGTGCTGCCGCCGCCGACAATTTCACCTCTCATGAGACGGTCACCGGCAAAACGGCTGCCCCCAATAGTCATGGCGGACCCCACGCCGCCGCGAAGGATGTCAGGAGCGGTCGAACCAACACCATCCCCACCCAAAGACGTCATTCCCGCGAAGGCGGGAACCTCCCCTTGAAGGGGAGTGCTTCTTCTCCCCTCTCCCCTTGCGGGAGAGGAAGTGGGGGAGAGGGGTGTCGTTTCTTTCACGCGAACAAGACAGCCTCCAGCAAAACGGCTACCGGCAAGACGACATCCAAGCCGAAGAAAGCGCTCGCGGCGCCGGTGCGCGATCCGCGGGTGTATCGCTGGATCACTATCGAGGGTTTTGGTGAGATCGCGCTGTACAAGCCCACCGGCCAGAGCCGTGGTCTGGCGCTGTTCGCCTCCGGTGACGGCGGCTGGGTTCTTGGTGTCACCTACATGGCGCATCAGGCCGCTGAGCTGGGCTTCTGGGTGGCCGGCTTCAGCACACCGAGCTATCTGAAAGCGCTCGATGCGAGCGCCAGCTCGTGCAGCAATGCGGACGGCGCGCTGGTCCAACTCGGCGCCGATCTGGTGCGCGAATTGCGGCTTCCGGCCGACACGCGCCCGGTCATCATCGGCTACTCGTCCGGCGCGACGATTGCCTATACCGCGCTGGCGGCGGATGCCGGCCAGCATCTGGGTGGCGGCATCAGCCTGGGTTTCTGCCCCGATCTTCTGATCCACAAGGCGTTCTGTCCCGGCAAGGGCGGGCTGACCCAACATTGGCAGAAGCAGCCGCCGACCTGGGTATTCGACAAGCGCGAGACCGTCGCGGCGCGCTGGCGCATCCTGCAAGGCGAGATCGATCAGATCTGCGATCCGAAGTTCGCGCCCGAGTTTGCGGCCGGACAAAAGGACTCCGTCGCCGTGATGCTGCCCAACGTCGGCCACGGTTTCGGCGTGCCAAAAAACTGGGTGCCGCAGTACATCCGCAGCGTGAAGGAACTACTCGGCGAGCGCATCGATTGAACAAGAACCTTTCACTTGTTTGGCTCCGGTCGAATTAGTTTCGAATAAGCTGCTGTGCTGGGCATTTTGTGCCTCACAAAAAGCGTTCAATGCTGGCAGCGTGTGCAGAAAAATGTAGAGCGTTGGCCAAGAACGATCGAACGGATCGGCGTAGCGCAGACCCGGCATGGCTCTGCCTCTCGTCCGTAGACGAAAAGCTCCTGCTCAAAATAACCGGGCAGGCCATCCGGACTGATGAAATCGCGCAGCGTCGTGCCGCCGCGCGCGATCGCGTAGGCGAGGATGCGCTTCACTTCTTCGGCAAGGCGTGCGTAGCGTTCGCGTGAAACCGCTCCGGCTGCACGCTTGGGGTGAATGCCTGCCGCGAACAACGCCTCGCTCGCATAGATGTTGCCGACACCGACTACGACGGCCTGATCCATCAGAAACGTTTTTACGCTCGCACTGCGTCCGCGCGAGCGCAACCACAGCACATCGCCGTTGAACGCATCCGATAGCGGTTCGGGGCCAAGACCGGCCAGCAACGGATGCGTGTCTGCGCGGGCCTGCCAAAGCTGGCAGCCGAAGCGGCGCGGATCGGTGTAGCGCAGCACCTGGCCCGAATCCAGGTGCCAATCGATGTGATCGTGTGCGCCGATCGGCGTCGCCGCCGGTAGCACACGCAGCGTGCCGGACATGCCCAGATGCAGCAGCGCGCTGCCCGGCTCGGTGTGCACGAGCAGGTATTTCGCGCGGCGTTCGATCGACACAATGCGCTGGCCCGGCAGATGGCGCTTGAGTTCGTGCGGAATCGGCCAGCGTAAGGCCGGCTGGCGGATAGTGAGCGCAACGACGCTGCGCCCGACCAGATGCGGAGCGAGGCCGCGTCGCGTGGTTTCAACTTCGGGCAGTTCGGGCATTGTGGTTTGTCAGTGAGTGATGAAACCTCTGAATAAGCATAGCGAGCGATGAGAATTTACGCGTCGCCTGCGCGTAGAAACCGGAGTTTACTGAGGGTGTAAATGGGGGAGTGAGCACAGCCGGTGCGCAAATTCAGGGGTTTCTCATTTCGCGCACGGTAACGCATCCGTCGGGTTCCGGCGCTGCGAACAGGCGCACGATAAAACGATCCGGCACCATCGCGATCGCGCCGTTCACTTCGACATAGCGATCGCCCTGGATCGCATCGGTAGCGCCGAACTTCAACACCACGCCGTCGATGACGAGCGTAGCCAGCGGCGGATCGAGTCCAAGCTTGGCCGGTTCGAGTTCGCCGGCCGCATGCCGGAAACGCACGGGCGCATTCGCGATCCTCGCCAGCATGTCGAGCCAGGCATCGTCCGCCGGCGATGCACCTGGTTCGAGCGACTGCCAGTGGCCGGCGGTTTTCTCGTAACGATGCGGCGCGCAGTTCTTGTAGGCGATGCTGAGCGAACGCACCGCCGTTGGATCGATGCCCGTTAGCGCAGCGGAAAACATCGCCTGTTCGCGCTGTAACTGCGCGAATACCGCCGCGCCGAGCAGCACGGCCGTGAGCGCCAGCAGCGTGAGATTTCTTGTGCGGCGTTTCATCTTCTAACGCCGCCGCCACCACCAGATCAATACCCCACACGCCGCAAGCAGCACAGGCAGCACGACAAGAAAGATACCGGCGAGTGCGGTCAATCCGCCTTGCGAAATCTTCAGCTCGCGGTCGGGCGCGCTGCGATCCGCGACGTGGATTTGCGCATCGTCGCCCAGCAGCCAGTCGAACACACGCTGGCCGAATTCGCGATTGCCGCCGTTGCCGAGGAAGCTGTTGGAAAGAAACTCGCCGTCGCCGATCACGGCCACGCGCTGTTCGCGCCGATCCGGTCGTGGCGATACGCGCGTCAGCGCGAACGCCAAATCCAGGGGACCGGCGATCTCGCCGGCTTGCGGGTTCTGACGGATCGTATCGGCCGCTTCGCCGGCCTGCGGAATATGGCCGGTTTCGTTCCACGATTGCTCGCTGCTGCGCAGGATCGATTGCATTTGCCAGCGCGAGCCGGTCAGTTGCGCGAGCGCGGCCGGCTGCGGGAACAACGTGGTCAGCACGAGGTTTTCGGTGATCGCATGGGGGGGATAGTGCTCGATCGCGACGAAACTCGGATCGCCCAGACCGAACGCCGCGCCGTTGCCGTCCACGACCGTGCCCGGCAGCGCGCGCATGCCCAGCAGCGCGGCCAGATCGTCCAGAGCGTTGTCCTCGCCCGGAGCGAGCAGCCAGAGCAAGGCGCCGCCGCGATCGACATAGTCGACAAGCTCACTTGCGACCGCAGCCGGGACCTTCGCTTGCGGATTTGCGATCACGACCAGATCGGTGTTGTCCGGTACCTTGCCGGTATTGGCCAGCGGTAGCGGCACGGCGCGCACGCCGCGCTCGGCAAGCGTGCCGACGAACTGGCCAAGATCCGCATTGGCTTTGCCCATCGGCTGGCGCTCGCCATCGCCTTCCAGGAAAGCGACGATACGCTCGCGCGCACGCGACAGGCGCAGCAGCACGTTGGAAAACTCGGTCTCGCTGAGCACCTTAAGACGCTCATTGCGACCCTTGTAATGGATATCCATCTCGCCATCGACGGTGATGCCGGCCGCGCGCATCGCATTGGGATCGGCATCCGGATCGACGAAGCGCAACGCGAGATCGGGCTTCACGCGACGATAGCGCGCGACGAAATCGGCGATCAGCGAACGCAGCGTGCCCTTGCGGCTGGCGTAGCTGACGACTTCGACCGGCGCATCGAGCGTGCCGAGCAACGCAACCGAGGATGCGCCGAGGCTGGAACGGTGGTCGAAGCTCCAATCGCGTTCGATGTCAAACCGCGTGCTCAGGAACGCCATCGCCGCCGCGATGGCCAGGACGAACATCGCATACAGGGTATTGCCGAAACGCTCGCGCATCACGCGGCCCGCATCGGCAAGGCATCACCCGCTGCAAGCAGACCGAGGGTTTTGCCGCACGATACGGCAAGGCCGAAATCATCCGCCGCCGCGCGGCCGGCGGACCGGCGGCTGACGCGATCCAGACCGAGCCGCTTGCCAATGGCGCGGTGGCCCTTGTACGGGACGGCAATCCGGTATCGTTCGCCCTCGGTCAGGTGCCGATAGCGCATATGCACCTCCACGTGATCGTGAAGCGGCACAGGATACGGTACCTGACCTCATTTACGCGCTGGGGGTGCTGCGCTTCTGACATTGAATGCGCTTATCGCCCCGCCCAATCGGCCAACGCCCGCCAGCGCGCGAACTTCACCGCGCGCGACAGCGATGCATTGGCCGGACTCGTCGATGGGAGTGCCAGCACGGTGAGGCGCTGTAGCGTCGCCGCATCGATGCGTGGAGCGATGCGCCGCGCAAACACCTGTTGCGCCTTGGCGCCGTTGATCGCAAGCACGGCGATGCTTGGATGGGTACCGAGCAGCGCGGGAATGTCATTGGCGATCTCGCTGCCGACACGAATACTGCTGTCGAGGCTCCCCGGCCGTTCGCAATGCATCAACACGTCCCAGATACCGATGCCGCGCGCATGCAAACGCCGGATGCGCTCGGCATAGGCGAGGTCGGGCCCGGCATCGAACAGTTCGCCCATGAACGGCCAGAACAGATTGTGCGGATGCGCATACGATTGCCGCATCGCCAGCGAACGCGCGCTGGGCACCGTACCGAGCACGAGTACACGGCAGCCGTCGCCCACTTGCGGTGGAAAACTCGACACGTGATCCGGCGGCGCGATCGCTACGCGACGAACTCGGCCGCTTCCGGTGGCTAGAACCATGCCGGTCAGACCCTCTGGATCCACAGGCTTGCGCCGCCGAACGCGCGGCCGGATGGCAGTGCGAGGGCTTCCTTCACGAGGTGAGGGAAACGCCAGAATGCATAGCTGCAGCCGAATCTGACCCGAAATGCCGTTGCGTGTTCCCGCACGAGCGTGCGATAAAGCTCCAGCGCTTTGGCGGTCTGCGCATCCGTCGCGGACGCCGCCGTTGGCTGCGGGGATGTGGGGGCGCCGCGACCGGTGGCGGTTGTGCTGGCGAGAAGGCAGCCAACGCCAGGGCTAATGGCAAGGCGACTGGGATCCGTGAGCGGTGCGGGGGCGCAGAATACCCAGCGCAGCAGGTTTTCGGCTGGATTCTTATCGGCATGGGTCGCGCCCGGTATTGCGTTCGTAGCTGGAGACCTGTGCGCCGAGTTTGTGGCCGGTACGGCCGCCGGCGGCGAGTCGCGCGCAGACTTCGGAGCGTGGCAGCGCAGTGGCGGATACACCGATCCTTTGCCCCGCCCGTTTGCCGCGCTGCGCGGTCGAAGAGCCGTCTTTCACCGTGATCGATTTCGGACAGGACGTATGCGAGTAAAAGACTTCCCCGTTGTTGGCACGGCATTCGTAGGATATCGGCTCGCGCGCTGGCGGACGGTGACGCGTGGAACTGCGCGGCGTGCGCGCCTGCGCCGGCGCGGCGGATGATTTCGCGACGCCGTAATCGGGCGGTGGCGCATAAGCGGGCGCATCCGTCAGTGGCATACGCGTTTCGCCTTGCGTGCCGGCACAGGCGTGATCCTGATAGGCCACGCTGCCGTCCGCGCCATGGCATTTGTAGACCGTGGCCGCTTGCGCCGGTGTCAGTGCGCCGAGCGACGCCAGTACAAGGGCCAACGCCATCCCATATCGCCGGTTCATTCGTTTCGTTTTGCGCATCGATCATTCTCCATTTCGGGAGACCGACAGACAGGTTCTTATAATTGTCGGCGATGCGCAAATTCATCCACATCGACATGGACGCGTTCTATGCGTCGGTGGAACAGCGCGACGATCCCGCGCTGCGTGGCCGTCCGGTGGTCGTCGCATGGCGCGGCGCGCGCTCGGTGGTCTGCGCGGCCAGTTACGAAGCGCGCGCATATGGCGTGCGTTCGGCGATGCCGGCCGTGCGCGCCGAACGTCTGTGTGCGGATGCGGTGTTCGTGCCGCCGGACTTCGCGCGCTACAAGGCCGTATCGCAACAAGTGCGCGCCATCCTGCTGCGGCATACCGAACTCGTGGAACCGTTATCACTCGACGAAGCCTATCTGGATGTGACCGAACCCAAATCCGCTCTGCCGAGCGCGACCGCGATCGCCAAAACCATCCGCACGCAGATCCGTGAGGAAACCGCGTTGACCGCCTCGGCCGGCGTCGCGCCGGCCAAGTTCCTCGCCAAGATCGCCTCGGACTGGCGCAAGCCCGATGGTTTGTTCGTGATCCGCCCCGACGAAGTCGATGCATTCCTCACACCACTTCCGGTGACGCGCATCAGTGGCGTCGGCAAGGTGATGGACGGCAAGCTCGCGGCACTGGGTATCCGCACGGTCGGCGAACTGCGCACTTTCGACGCACATGCGCTGGAAGCACACTTCGGCCGTTACGGGCGGCGCCTGTCGGAACTCGCGCACGGCATCGACCACGGCGCGGTGAACCCGGATCGTCCGACCCAATCGATCTCGACCGAAGACACGTTCGCGAACGACGTGCCGCTGGAGGCAACCGCACCGATGATCCGCACACTGGTCGAAAAACTCTGGAACGCGACGCGCCGCACCGAACGCATCGGCCGCACCGTGGTGCTGAAACTCAAGACGCGTGAGTTTCGCATTCTCACACGCAGCCACACGCCGGAGGCCGCACCGCAATCGGCGGAGGAACTCGCGTGCATCGCGCTGGCTTTGCGCGAACGGGTGAATCTGCCGGCGACGACGCTGTATCGGCTGGTCGGCGTGGGGCTTGCCAATTTCCACGCGCCCGACGCTACGTCGGCGCAATCCACGCTGTTCGATTAACAACCTGTTTTCAAAGCTATTGCGCTTAGAACTTATCCTTATATTCCCACCGGCCCTTCGGGTTGTCTCGCCAAAGCCGCCCTGCGACAAACATCCTTCCCTGGAGCGCTGCCGTTCCCACGTGCGGCCCGACGGCCGCCCGCGACCTGCCTCACCCGCATGCGACCACCTGACAACTTTGGTGGGGCAACGCGGACTGGTGGGAATATAAGGACAAGTTCTTAGGCAGGAAGCCTGGCGCGTGACACACTGTACACTTCATATATGGAGATCTCCAAGACCTTCCGGATCGAAGCGGCGCATCGCCTGCCGAACGTCCCCGCCGGGCACAAATGTGCGCGTTTGCACGGGCACTCGTTCCGCATCGGCGTGCAGGTGAGCGGCCCGCTGGATCCCACGTTTGGCTGGGTGATGGATTTCGCGGATATCACCTCGGCGTTCGCACCGATCTTCGATCGGCTCGATCATCGCTATCTCAACGAGATTCCCGGATTGGAAAACCCCACCAGCGAGATCCTCGCGCGCTGGGTCTGGGTACAACTGAAACCGCGCCTGCCGCTGTTGTCGCGCATCACCGTGCACGAGACCTGTACATCGGCCTGCACCTACGACGGCCTCGACGGCCTGTGATTCACGCGAGCGCTTTCATCTTCACTTTCATCATTTGGAGGAGAACACGATGTTATATATCTGGGGTTCGGGCGGTGGTTCGGCGATAGCTGGCGACGCGGGCATGCATAACTGCCCGATCTGCAATTCCGCGCAGCGTTTCGATATCGTCGTCAACTATCGCTATCGGCATTTCTGGTACATCCTGAGCTGGGTGAGCAAGCGCGAATACTCCCTGGTGTGCTCGCGTTGTCACAACGGCATGCCCGCTACCAAGGAACAGTACGCTGGCAGGCTGTCCGATAAAGATCCGATTCCCTTCATGCGTCGCCGGGGCTGGCTCGTGGGCGTGGGGGGCTTTGCGGTGCTCCTCGCGCTGGGAGCATATGCATCCAATGAAGATGCGAAACAGATGGTTGAAAGAGCGGCCGCGCCGCAGGTCGGGGATGTCTATCTGGCCGACCTTTCCAAGATCAGCGATAGCCTCAAGGACTCGCCGGTCTATGGCGCGATGAAGCTGACCCGCATTGACAATGGCAACGAGCAGTTCGTCATCGCGCACTCCGGCTACGGCAGGAAACGCGACATGCGCAAGGACATCTCCAGCGGCCGGGTAAAGAACGACAGCTATTACGATGCCGATGACACCGTCGACCTGACATCGGCCAGGGTGACCGAACTGACTCATCAGGGTGTGATCTACGAGATCGTCCGCTGATCGTTTGGCGTGAAGTCGCGGCCGCCGGTCCATCGACGGCGCGGCGACTGGGAACGGTTGGAATTTGTGCGTCGCAACGTAACAGGGTTGTTGCCATGGTAGCTGCTACTGTGATATAGCTCATTGAACCAGAACGAAGTTCGTCGAAGTATGAACAAAATATAAATCATACCCGCAAGAATTTGTTGCAATGCAACAAAGCTTCTGCTAGAGTGCATCCCACGTTCCACTCCTAATCCATTCCTACAGAGGGCAAGATCATGTTCGACCAACTCAACACCCAGTCCCTGACGCTTGGCAAGACCTACGCCGACACGTTCGTCAAAGTACAGAGCTTGGCTCTGTCCGGTCTCGAGCGCATTGCCGAATTGAACCTCAAGACCTTCGAAGACCGCGTCAAGGCTACTATGACCTTCCTCACCGAGGCCGCCGAAGTGCGTGACCTGGAAGCCGCCAAGGCATTCTGGCCGAAGAGCGTCCAGCTCGCCAAGGAAAATGCCGAGAAGCTTTACGCCAACACGCAGGAAATCCTCAGCATCTCGCTCAAGATATCCGAGGCCATCGGTGTGCTCGCCCAAGGTTCCATCGAGAACACCAATGAAGCTCTGAACAAGACGGCCGACGCCGCGAAGAAGGCCATGCGCGGCTGATCTTTCTCTCCGAGTGCGCGTTGGCGGTTTCTTGCCTCCTCGCGCTTCATTCAAAGCCGGGCTCGTGCCCGGCTTTTTTTTTGGAGCACCTGGAAAGCACGGACACGCACTCCGTATCGAAGTGCAT
>JAISPQ010000028.1 GCA_031274955.1 Rhodanobacter sp. | reverse complement strand
CTGTACGATCCGGTGGCCGGTAGCTGGACGTCCACTGGCTCAATGAATGAGCCACGCTTCGGCCACACCGCAACTCTGCTGTCTGATGGCAAGGTGCTGGTGACAGGAGGAACCAGTGGCGCTTACACCAGCCTCGCTCCCCTCAAGACGGCAGAACTGTATGATCCGGCGAACGGTACTTGGACGTCCATCGCCGCGATGGCCGGCACCCGTTTCGGCCACACCGCGACCCTGCTGCCCAATGGCAAGGTACTGGTGGTGGGAGGTCTCGACAGTTTTACCCTTGCTACTGGCCTCACGGCGGCCAACACCGCTGAACTGTACGATCCCTCGGCCGATAACTGGTCGTCCGCCGGTACGTTGGTGACCGGGCGCTTCATCCATACCGCAAGCCTGCTGTCGAATGGCCAGGTGCTGGTGGCGGGAGGTGCCGGCAGTAACAGTCAGATCGCAATCACCCCCATGGCCAGTGCCGAGCTGTACGATCCGGGAACCAACCAATGGGTGGCTACCACTGCGCTGAAGGATGCGCGTATCTCCCACACCGCAACCGTGCTGAAGAATGGCCAAGTGTTGGTGGTGGGAGGTTCAGGCACTAGCGCAATCCTCGCTAGCGCTGAGCTATACGACCCATCCGGCAAATCCTGGGCGGATGCCGATCCGCTGAAGGACGCGCGCATGACCCATATCGCTGCCCTGTTAAACAATGGTCAGGTGCTGGTGGCAGGCGGTGCGAATGAGGCGGGTTACCTCGAGAGCGCTGAACTGTACAGCTCCGCCGGTTCGGTGACGCAGACTGGCGGTTCTTCTGGCGGTGCGTCGGATAAGACGACGCAATCGATCCAGTTCACCACGCCCTTACCGCCTAACCCGATCGTGGGCGGTACCTACGCGCCCACAGCGATAGCAAGCTCAAAACTGCTGGTGACGATCACGATTGACACGAACTCAACAAGCATCTGTACAATCAATGAGACGGCCTCGGTGGTGACGTTCACCGCGGCAGGTGTCTGCGTCGTCGATGCGAACCAGGCCGGTGACGCGACCTATGCGCAGGCGCCACAGGCACAGCAGAAGATCGCGGTCGGTGATAGTGGCGGCGGCAGCAGCAGCAGCAGCGGTGGTGGTGGCACCGGAATGGCCGCACAGACGATCACGTTCACCTCGGACATGCCGACCAGTGCGGTCGTGGGCGACACTTACACGCCAGCGGCGACGGCCAGTTCGGGTCTGCCGGTGACATTCTCGATTGACATAACTTCGACGAAAGGTGCGTGTTCGATCGATGCGGCAACCTCGGTGGTGACGCTTGAGGGTACGGGATACTGCATCATCAATGCAGACCAGGCCGGTGATGACACCTACACATCGGCACAGAAGCAGATGCCGATCACCGTCAACTGATCGGTGAATTTCTAAGAGCCTGTCTAACGGTCAAGGCGGGTGTGTGCCACCCCGGATGATGAAAGAAACGCCTCTCATTTGTCATTCTGCGCGGCGCGTAGCGCCGTCGCAGAATCCATACGGGTTTGGATTGTGCATTCTGCGACTTCGCGCAGAATGACACGTGGAGCTTCGCTCCGCTACGCGCAGAATGACCGATGGAGTGGATTCTGCTCTCTCGACCCTACTTCTTCCACGCTCACCGTCATGGTGGTTTGCGCCACCCCAGATGATGAAAGAACGGTTGTCACTTCCGCGCAAGCGCCTCCTACTTCGTCGTTCCCGCGTGCTCTTGGCGGGAATCCAGTGCCTTTGCTTTTTGCTTTTCCATACTTTGAGGGCACGAGCAAAGACGCTGGAGGACGCGCGGCGATCCTGCCGCGTGCCCCCCGCTCAGACGCGTCTCGGGGGCAGAGCCTGCCCCCGAAGTGCTCTTGATCGGGGGCTCTTCGGGCTGGCTTCGCCGTTCGCTTGGGCATTCATGCCTTCGCAGTCCCGCTTTCGCGGGAATGATGAAGTGGAGGGCTCTTTCGTGGGGGGATACATGGATCGATGCGCTCTTTAAGTGCGCTGATCCACTCCACGCATTGCTGGACGATGATGCTTGAAACTACGCCCACCAATAGTTCTCCTCAAGAGTCTGGCTGGCAGCCGATAGAGATCAGCGAGCGGCATCCCGCAATCCTGCAGATGCAACAGGCTACCGCAGGGGTATGCGGCCTGCCTTGGTTGCGACCGGTATTGGTGGGGTTCGACGTCGACAGTTATTCCACTGAACTTCCCACCCGGTATGGTATTGATGAGCCGGTTTCCATCCGCGCCAGCGTGATCAAGCGTCGTGCGGAGTTCTTCTTCGGGCGCCTGGCTGCAAAATTGGCCCTGCGCTCATGGGGGCTCGGTGAGGTTGTCGTGACCATTGGCGCGGCACGCGAGCCGTGCTGGCCCGTCGGCTTTCGCGGCAGCATAAGTCACCACGGCCAATTGGCCGCAGCGGTGGTTGTGCCCGCCTCATCCTGCAGTGGCGCAGGTATCGACGTGGAGCCGGTGCTGGACGGTGAGCACCTGCCGGTGGTGATGGGTAGCGTGGTGGATGCCGCCGAATTGCAGATTCTCCAGGCGCTCGCGCCTGCGCTCGAACTGCCGTTGGCGCTGACTTTGGCGTTTTCGGCCAAGGAGAGCTTCTATAAAGCGGCTTACTCCGAGGTCGGGCGTTTCTTTGATTTCAGTGCGGCCGCCGTCACAGGTATCGATCCGATCCACGGCACGGTGCGGCTGGCAGTGCGCGAATCCCTCTGTGCGCGTTTCCCGCCGGGCACGGTGGTTATCGCGCATTACCTCAAGTTGTTGAATGATGCTGTGCTTACGGTAGTCTATTATTGACTAGGACGCCACCGTTACGGGCTCGGTTCAGAAAGGGCTCCAATGCCTCTTGCTTTTGCTCGACCGTCATGAGCAGATTACGACGCTGTCATGCCCGCTGGCAAGCACCCCAGATGATGGAAGACACTTCGCGGCGGAAGGTAAGCGATCAATGAAGGTGCGAACGCTGGGGCTCATACAATTGATGGTCTTTCCGTTAAACGCAGTGCCCCCTCTGGATCATATCGCCGACTCGTTTGATCCCGTTTGCGCCTGTTCTCATACGGCCGATCGTCAAACATGACCTTCGGGGGGCAAGGGGTTTTTCATCTCCAAACAGGATTCTTCCACGCTAACCTAGTGCTCACCATCAACCGGACATTAACCACGCAGCTTGGCGCAGCGCGGCATCGCCGCTACAGTTGAGCGTCCTACTTCGTCGATACCGTTCGTATGTCCGATGCTCGCCGCTGGTTCCAGCTACCGTCGCCGTTTGCGATGAAGCGCGGCGGTCAACTCGTTGGTGCGCGCCTCGCCTATGAAATCTGGGGCACGCTCAACGCTGCGTGCGATAACGCAATCCTCATTCTCACCGGGCTTTCACCGGGTGCGCACGCGGCTTCCAGTACCGAAGATTCGTCGCCCGGCTGGTGGGAAGACATGCTCGGTCCGGGCAAATACATCGACACGAACCGCTGGTTTGTGATTTGCGCGAACTCGCTCGGCAGTTGCAAAGGCTCCACCGGACCGGCCGACATCGATCCGGTGACCGGCGAACCTTACCGGCTGAATTTTCCCGCGCTCACGCTCGAAGACGTTGCCAATGCGGGGCACGAACTCGTGCGTGGCTTGGGCATCGAACGCCTCGCTTGCCTGATCGGTAACTCGATGGGTGGTATGAGCGCGCTGGGCTATCTCGTGCAGCACCCAGGCAGCGCACGCTCGCACATCAGCATCTCGACGGCGCCGCAGGCGCAGCCGTTCGCGATCGCGATCCGCTCGTTGCAGCGCGAAGCGATCCGCCTGGACCCGAATTGGAATCATGGCTGCTATGACGATGCGCACTACCCAGAAGCCGGTATGTCGATCGCGCGCAAGCTCGGTGTCATCACCTATCGCTCGGCGATGGAATGGGGAGGCCGCTTCGCGCGCATCCGTTTGGATTCTGACAAACGCGATGCACACCCATTCGCGGTGGAATTCGAAGTGGAATCCTATCTGGCCATGCATGCACGCCGTTTCGTGCACAACTTTGATCCTAACAGTTATCTATACCTATCGCGCGCCAGCGACTGGTTCGATATCGCCGAATACGGTGGCGGTAGCGTGGAGCATGCCCTGCGGCGCATCCACATCGAACGCGTGTTGGCCATCGGTGTGAACACCGACATCCTGTTTCCGCTGGTCCAACAGCGGCAGATCGCCGATGGCTTACGCGGCGGCGGTGCACGCGCCGAATTCGTCGCGCTGGACAGTCCACAGGGGCACGATGCGTTCCTGGTGGACATCCCGCGCTTCGGTGTGGCTATTGCGCGCTTCCTGGACGCGCTGTAGAAAATGCAGCCGCGTTCGTTTGCGGCAGCGCCGCGTCTGTAGCGATCGCTGCGATTGCCTTATACTGTGCACCCTGCGCGACCAGTCGCGCGGCGACTGCTGAAGTGGCGGAATTATTAGTAGACGCAGCGGACTCAAAAATAGGGACTTCTACCCAGAGTCTGCCACCGGTCACTTGCTGTCAACCCCTGTAAAACAAGGGGTTTCGGGAGATCGGGGGATGTTCTGCCGCAGGCTCGAATTTCGAGCCAGGGGCCAAGCAGGAACCAGCGTGAAGCCGAACGGCTCGCGTGGGAGCGTAGTCAGTCGTTGAGGTAAAGTTGTAATACGCCCGAGTGGCGGAATTGGTAGACGCAGTGGACTCAGACCAAATTTGAGCCCTCCGGGGGAAACCCCGAAGGTGAAGCCCGT
>JAISPQ010000231.1 GCA_031274955.1 Rhodanobacter sp. | reverse complement strand
AGTATTTGGGGCGTAACGATTTTCAGGTGAAGATCCGCGGCTTTCGGATCGAGCTCGGAGAGATCCAAGCGCGCCTGTGCGAACAGGCGGGGGTACGCGAAGCGGTGGTGGTGGCGCGCCGGGACAGCGCAGGAGATAAGCGGCTGGTGGCCTACTACACAGGCGATGCCGACGTTGGCGCGGAGGTGCTGCGTGGACATCTGGCGGCGAGCCTGCCGCAGTACATGATACCGGCGGCGTATGTGCATCTGGAGGCATTACCGCTGACACCTAATGGCAAGTTGAACCGGAGGGCGTTACCGGCGCCGGGCGGGGATGCTTATGTGGAACGCCGCTATGAGCCGCCACAGGGTGAGGTGGAGGAACATCTGGCAGAGATTTGGTCGGATCTGCTGAAGATCGAACGGGTGGGCCGATACGACAACTTCTTTGAGCTCGGCGGCCATTCGCTGTTGGCGGTGACGCTGATCGAGCGGCTGCGGCAAGAAGATTTGGAAACAGATGTCAAGGATATTTTTGTGTACCCAGAATTTTCATCATTCGCGGCAACGATTAGGCAGATCAAGGAAATTGAGCTGTAGCGCATATAAATTCATGAAAATATTTTCTAAAATGTCCATTACCCTGTTGCACCTTATCAGTGGTATCGAAGCTTTCGCAGCCCTGCCAGAAATGTGCGGGAATGACGAAATGGAGTGCACTTTCGCAGAGGGAGAATGGTACTTTTTCCCTGCTCCTTCGGCCTTGCTTCATTCTTTGCCATTTCTTTAAAAAGTGAAGTCGTAAGAGATTAATAATAATACGCTGTCTCATCAGCTTCGATGTCTTGCTCTACGATCTGATCACCCAAGTTCCGCAGTTAATCCCGTAACTCATTGATTTTGTTTGGTGCCAAGAGCGGTTTGTGGCACAACGGTTAGTGCAGGGGCAGTTCTTTGGCTCCGAGCGTGGCGAACAGTTGCTGCTGTAAAGCATCCGGCGCATTGATGCCGCGCAAGGTTTCCGCGCCGATGTTCACCTGATGGTGCTGGATGGTTTGCAGAATCTTCAACGCCGCACGCGCTGTAGAAACGTGGCACAACAACGATACACAAGGACGCATCTGAAAACCGTTACAAATCAAGCCAGGCAAGGCTTTGGGCGATCGATTTGCCGGAGGAAAGTGCGGAAGTTGGGTAGTCAGTACAGCCCGAACAACGCTTGCGCATTGCGCGTGGTGGCCGCAGCAATAACCTCGCGCGATTCGCCACGCAGCGCAGCCACGGTGTCCAGCACGTGCGCAAGATATGCAGGTTCGTTGCGTTGGCCGCGATGGTTGGCAAGCGGTTGGTCGGGCGCGTCGGTTTCCAGCAGCAGATAGTCGATCGGCATTGTCGCGGTGAGTGCGCGCAGGCGTTTGGCGTGGGCGTAGGTCAACGGTCCGCCAAGGCCGATGCGGAATCCCAGTTTCCACAGTTGCCGCGCTTGTTCCTCGCTGCCCGAGTAGCTGTGCACGACGCCACGCAGCGAGCCCACACGGCGGATCGACGCGATCACTTCATCCACGGCACGGCGCGCGTGCAAGACGACCGGCAGATCCGCATCGTGCGCGATTTCGAGCTGACGCAGAAAATATGTGCGTTGCAGATCGGGGTCGAGACCTTCGACGAAGAAATCCAGCCCGCATTCGCCGACCGCGACCGGGCGCTCGCGGTCGATCCAGTCCTGCAATACGTCCAGATGGTCCGGCCGATGTTCGGTGAGATACATCGGATGCAGACCATAAGCCGGATACAGGCCGGCATTGGCCGCGCACAAGGCGCGCACGGCGGGAAATCCGGCCAGCGTGATGGCGGGGACGATCTGTGCCGTCACCCCCGCGTTACGCGCCCGCGTAATGACCTCGGTGCGGTCGGCATCGAATTCGCGCGCGTCGAGATGGCAGTGCGAATCGATCAGCATGCCTGCGGCTCTGATTCGCCCTGTGATCCGCAGGCATCAGTCCCGATGCGCCGCGTTGCGGTCGCGGCCGGCGCCGAGTTTGCGATCCAGTGCGCCGAAGATTTGCTTGAACAGGC
Source organism: Rhodanobacter sp. (assembly GCA_031274955.1). GTDB lineage: Bacteria > Pseudomonadota > Gammaproteobacteria > Xanthomonadales > Rhodanobacteraceae > Dokdonella_A. The sequence continues at coordinate 2,955 of JAISPQ010000231.1, read as the reverse complement.
GGGAGAGTTTTCCACGCTGCATCTTGCGCTGTTTTTCGTCTTCGTTGAGCAGCCACGTCACCTGGATCACACGGCGTTCGCCGCCGTAGGGCAGGTGGCCGTGAAAGGAGTTGTCGGCGCGCTTGAAGGCGGCGAGGGTTCCGTACAGTGGACGTATCTCGGGCACAAGCATGTCATCGATATTGTCGATCTTGTTCAGAAAGCGCAGGCAGCCGTCGCTGGTATCCGGCCATGTCTCATTGAGGTAGAGCAGCATCGTGACAAGCTTCGAGCGGCCATCGGTATGGATCGTGCCGTGCCGCTTGTTCATGAAGCGGCAGGTCATGGCCATGGTCGGGTAGTCACCGAGGTTCGGTATGCCCAGACGCGCGCCGATCGCATCGGCGACTGTGCGCGAAGTCAGTTGCTCCATCAGCCGGTTGACGGACGGGCCGCATTCGTCCGGTTCATGGGGAAGGAATCCGGCGCTGGTATGGCGCGGATAGTCCGCGGCGAGATCGGCTCTGGCCTCGTCGGGGAGCTGCCCGCGCATGACGAGAAAACAAAACGGTTGCGTATAGACTTGGGTGTCCGCACGATCGAAATGCGCCGGATCGATCAGGGTTGTCCAAGCGTGTTCGCGGGTAGCCGTTGCGGTATTCATGCGCATCTGGAGCGTTGCCATGGAGGTCTTGATTATAGTCCTGGCAATAGCCCGCAAAGAGTCATGTGCACTGGCGAAAAGCGCGAGCAGGCTCTAGAATCGCTATTCGCCTTGATTCCCGCCTACGGGCTCGCGCCTCGCCAGCCTGCGGGTTTTGGCACATCCGGCATTGGCGCTAGCGCCTTCCTTCCCGACCACAGGCGAACGCATGACCACACCTGCTCTCCTTGCTTTGGCCGATGGCAGCCTCTTTCGCGGCGTTTCCGTGGGCGTGCCGGGGTGCACGGTTGGCGAGGTCGTTTTCAACACCGCGATGACCGGCTATCAGGAAATCCTGACCGATCCATCCTATGCGCGGCAAATTGTCACGCTGACCTATCCCCATGTGGGCAACACCGGTTGCAACGCTGAGGATGCCGAATCCGCGCGAGTGCATGCGGCGGGGTTGGTGATCCGCGATCTGCCGATCATGGCCAGCAACTGGCGTTCGCGCGAAACGCTGGATGCGTATCTCCAGCGCAACGGGATTGTGGCAATCGCGCAGATCGACACGCGCCGGCTGACGCGCATCCTGCGCGACAAGGGCGCGCAGAGCGGATGTATCGTGGCGGGTGAGGAAATTTCCGCGGACGATGCGCTTGCAGCGGCGCGCGCGTTTCCGGGTCTATCGGGCATGGACTTGGCCAAGGTTGTGTCGATCAGCGCGCGCAAGACGTGGCATGAAGGCAGTTACGATCTGGATCGTGCGGCGTTTGCGACGCCCACGCGGAACTTCCACGTCGTCGCTTATGACTTCGGCATCAAGCGGAACATCCTGCGCATGCTCGCCGACCGTGGCTGCGACATCACCGTCGTTCCCGCGCAGACATCGGCGGATGAGGTTTTCGCACTCAAACCCGATGGCGTGTTTCTGTCCAACGGCCCAGGCGATCCCGAGCCTTGCGATTACGCTATCGCAGCGATCCGCGCCTTCATCCGCGCCAAGCTGCCGCTGTTCGGTATTTGTCTGGGCCATCAGTTATTGGGGCTGGCTGTCGGCGCGCGTACCTTGAAGATGAAGGTCGGCCACCACGGCGCGAATCATCCGGTGAAGGATCATGACAATGGCCGCGTGCTCGTGACTTCGCAGAATCACGGCTTCGCCGTTGATCCCTCGACGCTGCCAGCCAATACGCGGGTGACACATACCTCGCTGTTCGACGGCTCCTTGCAGGGCATCGCGCTGACCGATGCGCCCGCTTTCAGTTTTCAGGGGCATCCAGAAGCCAGCCCGGGGCCGCATGATGTGGGTTATTTGTTTGATCGGTTTATTGCGTTGATAAGGGAGCAGGGAGCAGGGAGCAGGGAGCAGGGAAAAGCAGCGTTTCAGGAGCATGGAGCGTGATTCGCACGCATCGCGATCTGGATGTGTGGAAACGTGCAATGGCGCTCGTCGTTCGCGTTTACGAGTTGACCAAGGCGCTCCCTGCGGAAGAACGCTTCGGCCTCGTTTCGCAATTACAGCGATCCGCTGTTTCCGTGCCTGCCAACATCGCCGAGGGACATGCGCGAGATTCCACGCGCGACTATCTGCGCTTCTCCTTGGATCGTTGGCGGAGTTATCGACCTTGATCGAAGTGACCGAACTCGTGAAGGGATTAAGTACAGAAATTACCGCACCGTTGCAGGATGAAATCGAGCAACTGCGGCTTATGCTGCGATCCTTGCAAGGAAGCCTGAAAGCAAAACTCCCCACGGCCTAATCCCATACCAGACTTCTCAAAACAGCATTCTTTTCCCTACTCCCTGCTCCCTAAACAAATGCCCAAACGCACCGACATCCAAACCATCCTCATCATCGGCGCGGGCCCGATCGTGATCGGCCAGGCCTGCGAGTTCGATTATTCCGGTGCACAGGCGTGCAAGGCGCTCAAGCAGGAAGGTTTTCGCGTTGTTCTGGTCAATTCCAATCCGGCGACGATCATGACCGATCCGGACACGGCCGATGCCGTGTACATCGAACCGATCACTTGGCGCACGGTCGAGAAGATCATCGCCAGAGAACGCCCCGATGCCTTGCTGCCGACGATGGGCGGACAGACCGCGCTCAACTGTGCGCTCGACCTCGCCGACCACGGCGTGCTCGAAAAATACGGTGTGGAATTGATCGGCGCTTCGCGCGAGGCGATCCGTATGGCCGAGGACCGCGAATTATTCCGGCGCGCGATGGCGGATATCGGCCTGGAGTGTCCCAAGGCCGAGATCGCCCGATCCTTTGAGCAGGCGGTAGAGATTCAGGTGAAGGTGGGCTTCCCAACCATCATCCGTCCGAG
>JAISPQ010000216.1 GCA_031274955.1 Rhodanobacter sp. | reverse complement strand
AGTCTGGCGTCAGCGTGAACGCGGTGGTCGCCCCCGAGTTCACCGCAACGGGCGTCGATGGGCTGATCGTACCGCCGGCGCCGCTGACACTGGGCGTGACGGTGTATTGCGTCGGCGGTATGAGAGCGAATGTCGCGCTGACCGCACAGTTGGCGGTGATGGCACCGGTAGTGTAGGTATTGCCGTTGAGCGAACCATTGCAGCCGCTGACGCTGGCGATTTTGTATCCAGAGTCTGGCGTCAGCGTGAACGCGGTAGCCGCCCCCGAGTTCACCGTAACCGGCGCGGAGGGACTGATCGTACCGCCGCCACCGCTGACATTGGGCGTGACGGTGTATTGCGTCAGCGGTGGTGGTGTCAGTTCCGCAAGATGCGCTTTGAACGCCGCGCCTTCCTCGGCGGTGGGCGTGAAGCTTGCGTCCGCCAGCAACTGGTACGACCCACCGGCGTCCCACCACCACGCCCAAGGCAGATAGCCGATACCGTGTTGATCGGCCCAGTCCATGACTTGCGCGAAGTAGCTGGGGTCACTCGGCTCGTAGCCGAACTCGGTCATCAGCACAGGCGCCTTCGCGGTAACCGCAGTGATCGTCGAGTTCCAGCACGCCGTCGCGCAGCCTTGGCCCTCATAATTGTGCCAACCGGCGACGATCTGCCCGCTTGAGTCCGTCGGTGCGTAGCTGATCCACTGACTGAGGTCGTTCGCGTAGTTGAGGCCGTTGACGATGACCGGCTGCGCGGCGCCGGCACCGCGGACCGCGTTGACCAGTGCCTGCATACCCGTGACGGTGAACTTCGCATCGCCGGACTGCGGATTCTGCGACTGGTTTTTCACCGAGAGTGAGCAACCGCCGTCACGCCAGCACGTCCAGGTCAGCGCGGGGTTCGGCCAGTTGTACGGCTCGTTGAAAAGCTCGAACATCACCGACGAATCGCCGGCGTATGCTGCGGCAACCTGCGACCAGAACGTGGCAGAGTACGAGTCCGCCATCGCCTGCTGGTCGGTCGCCAGGTAGCCGGGCGGGGCGCTCCAATGCAGGTCGAGGATCACGGCGAGCCCAGCCTGATGCGCCCAGGAGACCCACTGCTTCACACGCGCCTGGTATTGCGTCGCAGTGCCGGCGCCGCTCGTCGGGGCGCCCTCGACGCCGAGCCAACAGTCCTCGTTGAGCGGAAGGCGCACGACATCCATTCCCCAGGCAGCCATCGCCTGCGCGCCCGCCAGCGAGAAGCTCCCGTTCGGTATCCAGCCCTGAACACAGGCGTATTCCAGGCTCGGCACGCTCGCGCCATGCGGGTTCCACGCCTGCCCCGTGCGGGCATCGGTGAGCCGGTTGCCGACGACCAGCGGCTGCGGTGGGGCGCCGGGGGTGACAACGGCCTGCGCCACTCCAACCGGATCCGCCGCTGATACGATCAACGCCAGAACGAACAGCAACACACCCATACGCGTCAATAGTGGCAGGCGGTTTTTGTAGATTCCACGGTGCTTCATGTTGAGATCTCCGAACAAGGAAAGTCTTGCGGAATTTCCGCAAGTTTCCTACCAATACGACAAATAGCACCCACGACTGTCATGACATTAGGTACGCGGCCGACGTTCGTTCATGTTTTATTCATCGAAAACGTCGCGAACGGGGCCCTGCGGGCTTCGAAGCGGCGGGCTCTCCTTGCGGGGGTGCTTCCAACGTGCGCTTGGACTTACCCACATCGATGCGGATAAACCTCAGAATTTGTGGAAGAGATGTAGAGGGTGAATCAGGCTCGCCCGTGCGAGCCTGGTACTCAAGCGAGGCTGTCGCTCGACGCCTCGTCGATCAACACCCCGGAGGCATATCCATCACACCACCAATCATCTGCAAATCGCCGAAGGTGACGGTGCTGCTGCCATCCGTGCTGGTAAGGCTGCCGATCGCTTTAGTACAACTCGAAAAATCGAGTTTCAGCGTACCCCATGACGACAGGGTTGATGCTGGTTTGGCAGGTGCCAGGAAATGGCCGCCACTGGTCTGACTCATGTTCAGCGTGATGGGCGTTCCCGGCACGATCTGCGTGGGGGTGACATCCGATATCAGCCATAGACGGTTACCGTCGCTATCCCAACCGTAGTAGAACAGGATCAACCCCTGTGGAGCCACGAGCATATTGAATCCCGAGCCGTTATAGGCGGGGTCATACCAGTCGCCCGTGACCGAAGATGTATTCGCCATGCCAGCCAGTTTCTGCAAACTGAGGCCGACCTTGCCGTCGTTGCCATCAAGCGTGGCGCTTGCCGTGATGCCGTCCGCTGCAAAGTTCAGAGTCAATGTACCCCATTTGGACAGCGTGGATGGGGTAGCCGGCGTCAAGAAATGACCACCGACCGTCTCATTCATGTTCAACGTGATCGCCGTTCCCGGCGCGATCTGCGTGGGGCCGATATCCGAGATCAGCCATAAGCGGTGACCGCTGTTGTCCCAGCCATAATAGAAAAGGATCAACCCTGTGGGGGTCATGGTCACGTTGAATCCCGAACCATCATAGGCGGGATCGTACCAATCGCCGGTGATCGCTTGCGGGCTCAGCAACTGCGGCGCGGGCCCGTCCGTCACCAGCCCGTCCATCCGGATGACCTCGAAGTTCGAGCCGCTAACGCTACGCAACTGGGGGACCAGCGCATCGTTGTTCCAGCGCTGATCCGATGTGCCGGTGATAAACCAGTTCGAGCCGTTGTCGGCCACGATCATGCCGTAAGTCTTCAACGCCTGCAGGAGCACGCGGGTCTGCGGATCGACATTGGCCGGAATCGGGTAGGACGCTTTCAGCCGCACGCGCATGCCCATCGGCGGCAGGTTCCCATCGGTGTTCGACGACGCCCAGTGCGTGGCCGGCGGTACGTAGGCTCTGCGCGTGCGTGAGACGGTGAAGCGCAGTGCGTGATGGATCGCGCCGCTGGCGACTTCGTCGTAGCGGACCAGACCCGGGAAGATCGGCAGCCCGGCCGCGTCGGCGCTGGTCCAGCCGGGTTGACCGCCGGGGCGTACCACGTTCGATGTCAGGTCGAACACCGCGCCCGAGTCGGCGTTCCAACTGCCACCGTTCTGCGGCCACGCGTTGAACAGTTCGTACAATTTCTGGTTGTCGCGGTCGATGACGAGCACATGGCGGTCGCTGCCCTGGGGGGCGTTGGCGCCGCCTTCGATCGGCGCATTGCCCGGTATCGGGTAAGGACCGGGATCGCTTTCCTCGCCATAGGCGGTGAAGTTGATCGTTACTTTCTGCTGACTTCCCGACACGACCACATACGGGATGCCGATCGGGCCTTCCGGGATGTCGGCGCCGAAATCCGGATGCAGGCCGGTGCCCAGGCCAATCGAGGCAATCAGTGCGTCGGAATTCGGGTCGATGGGATCGGCCGATACATCGCGATTCCAGGCATTGTCGGCCGGGAAAGGCACATCGCCGTTCAGGCTCGCACCAATGCCCAGATCGGCGTTCTTGACGCTGGCATAGGTGGGCGTCGCGCCGCCGACATCGCTAGCGAACATCGTTGCCGACAAAAATGAAAACGCGAGAATCAATCCGCGCCAAGCCTTTGATGATTCGTGTTTCATTTCATCACCTCGATATGCTGACGGATACGTTTGGAGAGCTGTTGAGAAACAGCCTGATCACGCGCCTCAAGGATGGATCGCCCCTTCTCAACCATCCCTCAAGAATAGTCATGAATTTCCGAGACACTTCTGAATTTTGTTCATATTACAAACAGTTCAACGCCAACGCAATGATATTACTGGGAGAAACTTACCGCCTGTCAGAAACCGCCATATCCACAGATAAATGTCATTTCACTATTCATAAAATAATTGTTATTTTGTATGGTTTGCATTAAAAGCCTTTCAATAACCTCCCGTCGAGCCACGCCGGGAACAGCAACGCATCACTTACAATATGCCGATGTATACGCAATGCCCCAAATGCCTGACGATCTACCAACTCGACGGCAGCGAGTTGTCCGGCACACGCGGCAACGTGTACTGCAACGACTGCAAGGTCCTGTTCAACGCGCTGCGCACGTTGACGCCGGAACTGCCGCCGATGCCGACCGATCGCCTGCCCGCACATCCGGCACAGATCGCGCCGCCGCTGCTGGAGCGACCGGCCCACCCACCGCATCCCCCTCAAGTCAAGCCGCTCGCGAAAGTACGTGCACGCCCGGCCAAGCCTGTCGAACAAGAGAGGCCGCAGCGACATTCTGAGCCCACCCATGCGCGCGCACGTTTGGTTAAGCGGCCACAACCCGCATTCACGACGAGGCATCACGATCCCCGCTCTGAGCACAACTGGCCTTGGGTTCTGGGCAGCGCGCTGCTGCTGTTCACACTGGCCGGCGAGTTCGCCTGGGGCGACCGCAAGGAACTGCTCGACAATTCCAGTGTGCGCGCATGGGTCGATCCGGTTTGCGCGTGGATGGGCTGCCGCTTGCCGCTGCGTCACGATCCATCCGCGCTCGAACTGCTCTCGCGCGACATCCGCCCGCATCCATCGGTGCCGGGCGCGCTGATCATCTCGGCCACGCTGCGCAATGACGCCGCCTTCACGCAGTCGTTTCCGGTCGTCGAGATCGCGCTATCAGATTTCGACGAAAAAACCGTCGCGATGCGCCGCTTCCAGCCGCACGAATACATCGACGATCCGTATGCAATCAGCGAAGGACTCGCGCCCGGCACGAGCACGGCGCTCGTGTTCGAAGTCGCCGATCCCGGCAAGGATGCGGTCGCATTCGAGTTTAGGTTCCAGTGATGATCCGACCTGGCACGTGACACCGCTTTCGCGAGCGTGCGAACCTGCTAGAATCTCCCCTCGATGTACGCACCCAAGCCGTACATCGGCCCTCCCAAAAAAATACGTTGCAAAGGGCCTATCTGGTGAATGCTGTTGTTCCTCGGCGTAGCGATGACGCGCGCGCCCCCCTTCCTCCGCATGCCCTGCACGAATGCGTTACGCACGCAGTGCGCCGCTATCTCGCCGATGTCGAATCCAAACCCAACGCGGACCTGCACGCCCTGGTCATGAACGAAGTCGAGTTGCCGCTGCTGCGCGAAGTCATGGCGTGGTATGGCAGCAACCAGAGCAAAGCCGCCGCGGCGCTGGGCATCAACCGCGCAACTCTGCGCAAGAAATTGCGCCAGTATCGTCTGACCGACTGAGGACCTGCTCTCAGTCTCCCGCCGGCCTGCGCGGCTGTTCACTTCTGCCGCTGGCGGGAGGTACGCGACCTTGAGGACAGGCCGTCTGAACAGGCTTTTCGAAAAGTGCACGGAAGAGCTATGCACGCCCGTCCGCAGCTATATAATCCACGCCCTTGCTGCGACCTTCCGTCGATAATCATGCCCGATACTCCCCTCATTCCGGTCCGTCGCGCGCTGCTGAGCGTATCCGACAAGACGGGCCTGCTCGGTTTTGCGCGTGCGTTGGATGCCCATGGCGTCCAGTTGGTATCCACCGGAGGGACCGCGAAAATGCTGCGTGGCGCCGGCTTGCCGGTCACCGATGTCGCCACCCTGACCGGCTTTCCGGAAATCATGGACGGCCGTGTGAAAACGCTGCATCCGGCTGTGCATGGCGGCCTGCTCGGCCGGCAAGGCATCGACGATGCGACGATGGAACAACACCATATCGCGTCGATCGATCTGCTCGTCGTCAACCTGTACCCGTTCGAGCAAGCCACTGCCGCGCCCGACTGCACGCTCGCCCAGGCCATCGAAAACATCGATATCGGCGGACCGGCGATGCTGCGCGCGGCGGCCAAGAATCATGAGCGCGTGACGGTCGTCGTCGATCCTGCCGATTACACCGAAGTGCTCGCGGCGCTAGCGCAGGGCGGTACTTCATTAGCCCTGCGGCGGCATCTGGCGACGAAGACGTTCGCACACACTGCGCGCTACGACGGCCTCGTCGCCACTTGGCTGGGCACGCATGACGACACCGGGCAGACGACAGCCTTTCCGCCAAGCCTGCGCCTCGCATTCGAGCGCAAGCGAACCCTGCGCTACGGCGAAAACCCGCACCAGAACGCCGCACTGTACGTGGCACAGAAACTGCCACAGGGCACGATAGCCGGTGCGCGGCTGCTGTTCGGCAAGGAACCCTCATACAACAACATCGCCGATGCGGATGCCGCACTGGAATGCGTGAAGGCATTCCGCCAGACGCCGGCCTGCGTGATCGTCAAGCATGCCAACCCCTGTGGCGTTGCGCTGGGCGCCGACCTTGCCCAAGCCTACGAACGCGCCTACGCCTGCGATCCGGTGTCCGCGTTTGGCGGCATCATCGCCTTCAATCGGCGATTGGATGCGACCACCGCAAACATGATTATCAAACGCCAGTTCGTTGAAGTGATCGTCGCACCACAGTTCGAAGCCGCCGCGATCGCCGCGATCGCCGCCAAGCCGAACGTGCGCGTGCTGGCGACCGGCGAATGGGACGAACAACCGCCCGCCACGTTCGATTGCAAGTGCATCGCCGGCGGCCTCTTGGTGCAGGATACCGACCGCGACACGCTGTCGGCGGCCGATCTGAAGATCGTCACGCGCCGCGCGCCCGATGCGGATGAACTGCGCGATCTGCTGTTCGCTTGGCACGTCGCGATGTTTGTGAAGTCCAATGCGATCGTCTATGCGCGCGAAGGCCGCACCATCGGCATCGGTGCCGGCCAGATGAGCCGCGTGGTCAGCACGAAGATCGCCGCGGTCAAGGCCGCCGAAGCGAACCTGACGATCCCAGGCAGCGTGATGGCCTCGGATGCGTTCTTCCCGTTCCGCGACGGCATCGATACCGCCGCCGCGACCGGTATCCGCGCAGTGATCCAGCCAGGCGGCTCGATGCGTGACACCGAAGTGATCGACGCCGCGAATGAACACGACATCGCGATGGTATTCACCGGTCTGCGGCATTTCCGCCATTGAAACCGGGGTTGGGGATTGGACCAAAAGCGATAGCGAATCCCGAATCCAACTCCAAGACGGTTCAGCCGAATCCCCCCTTTGAAGGGGAGTGCCTTACCGAGTCTCCAATTCCCAATCCCGGCTCTTTCATGAAAATCCTCGTCATCGGCTCCGGCGGCCGCGAACATGCGCTGGCTTGGCGCCTCAAACAATCCCCACGCGTCGACGAAGTGATCGTTGCGCCGGGCAATGCGGGCACCGCGCGCGAAACGGGCCTGCGCAACGCGAATATCGCCGTCACCGACATCGACGGCCTGCTCACCCTCGCGCTGGACGAGGACATCGAACTGACCGTGATCGGTCCCGAAGCGGCGCTTGCCGCCGGCGTGTCTGACCATTTCCATGCGGCAGGTCTGCGCTGCTTCGGCGCAACGCGCGCGGCCGCACAACTGGAAAGCTCCAAGGCGTTCGCCAAACAGTTCCTCGAGCGGCACGGCATCCCGACCGCACGCAGCGCGGTATTCGAAGAACTCGACCCGGCACTGGCCCATGTACGTCGGCACGGCGCGCCCATCGTCGTCAAGGCCGACGGCCTCGCCGCCGGCAAGGGCGTCGTCGTCGCAATGACGCTGGTTGAGGCCGAGCAGGCGCTGCACGACATGCTCGGCGCGCGCACATTCGGCGAGGCGTCCGCACGCGTGGTGATCGAGGAATTCCTCACCGGCGAAGAAGCCAGCTACATCGTGATGAGCGATGGGCGCGACGTACTGCCGCTGGCGACGAGCCAGGATCACAAACGCCGCGACGACCACGATCTGGGCCCGAACACCGGCGGCATGGGTGCGTACTCGCCGGCGCCGGTGGTGACACCGCAGGTGGAACGCCGCATCCTCGACGACATCGTCCGACCGACCAGCGCCGGCATGGCGGCGCAAGGCACACCCTTCATCGGCTTTCTCTACACCGGCCTCATGATCGACGCCGACGGCGCGCCGAAAGTCATCGAATTCAATGCACGCCTGGGCGATCCGGAAACGCAGCCGATCATGCTACGCCTGCAATCGGACCTGGTCGATCTTATCGAGAATGCACTGGACAGCCGCCTAAACGGCAAGACGGCCATCTGGGATCCACGTCCGGCGCTGGGCGTCGTTGTCGCCGCGGCGGGTTATCCCGGCAAGGTGCGCAGTGACGATGTCATTCATGGCCTGGAAAAACCCGCCAGTGCCGATGTCAAGATATTCCACGCCGGTACGCATCTGGACGCCACAGGCCGCGTGGCAACCGCAGGCGGCCGTGTGCTTGCGGTGTGCGCACTGGGTGAAGACATCAGCGCGGCACGCGATCGCGCCTACACGGCGGCGCGCGACATTACCTTCGACGGCGCGTTCTACCGCCACGACATCGGTTACCGCGCGCTGCACGCACGTTGATCGCCGGATCCAATCTTTGGGGAAACAACCCCCGAGCCGAAGTCGTCTACGGCATGCGCGCCACGCGCATCCTCTCTCCCCCAATCCCTCTCCCGCGAATATGGGAGAGGGCGCTTAAAAAGCTGTCGAATCGACGATCAACAACCCGGCGGCCCATCCATCACGCCGACAATCATCTGCAAATGGTTGAACGTGACGATGCTGTTGCCATCCGTACTGGTCAGCGTGCCGGTCGCTCGGGTACAGCTCGAAAAATCAAGCTGCAACGTACCCCATGACGACAACGTCGATGGTTTGGCGGGAGTCAGGAAACGGCCGTCGTTCGTCACGCTCATGTTCAACGTAACGGATGACCCCGGCATGATCGACGCGGGGGTGACATCCGATATCAGCCACAAACGGTTACCGTCGTTATCCCAACCATAGTAGAACAGAGCCAATCCTTGCTGAGCCATGAGCATGTTGAATCCCGAACCATCATAGGCAGGGTCGTACCAGTCACCGGTGACCACTGGCGCACTCGCCATGCCGGCCACTTTCTGCATGTTGAGGTTGACCTCGCCATCCTTGCCGATAAGGTTGGCGGTTGCCATGCTGCCACCTACCCAGAAAGTCATGGTCAACGTGCCCCATGGCGTGAGCGTGCCCGGTAGCGCAGGCGTCATGAAATGGCCACCGTTCGTCTCGTTCATGTTCAACGTAACCGCCGTTCCCGCCCTGATCTGCCTGGGGCCGATGTCCGAGATGAGCCACAAGCGACGACCACTGCTATCCCAGCCGTAGTAGAAGAGGAGTACTCCCTGGTCGGTCTGGGTTATGTTGAAACCCGAGCCATCATGCGCGGCAGCGTACCAATCGCCTGTGATCTCTTGTGGAGTCATGATTTGCGCTGGTGTAAATGTCGCCATCACGGTGCAGTTAGCGGCAACGGGGCCCGTGGTGTATGTAGTACCGCTGAGCGAACCGTTGCAGCCAGTAACGCTGGAAATGGCATATCCCGAGTCCAGAGTAATCGCGAACCGGGTGTTTTGTCCCGACGGTACCGATGCCGACGTTGGACTGATGGTGCCACCCAATCCGGCGCTGGTTGTCACGGTATAGATCACCTGAGCGAATGTTGCCGTGACGGTGCAGTCGGCGCTAATGGGACCCGTGGTGTACGTAGTACCGCTGAGCGAACCGTTGCAGCCAGTGACGCTGGAAATGGCATATCCTGAGTCCAGAGTAATCGTGAACCGGGTATTCTGTCCCGCCGGTACCGATGCCGACGTTGGACTGATGGTGCCGCCCAATCCGGCGCTGGTTGTCACGGTATGGATTGCCTGGGCGAATGTTGCCGTGACGGTGCAGTCGGCGCTAATGGGACCCGTGGTGTACGTAGTACCGCTGAGCGAACCGTTGCAACCAGTGACGCTGGAAATGGCATATCCTGAGTCCAGAATAATCGTGAACTGGGTATTCTGTCCCGACGGCACCGATGCGGACACTGGACTAATGGAACCGCCCAGTCCAGCACTGACCGTTTTTACGGTATAGGTTGGGTTTGTCGAATTGAATGTCGCTATAATGGCGCAGTCTGTACTAATGGGGCCCGTGGTATACGTATTACCGCTGAGTAAACCATTGCAGCCAGTGACGCTGGCGAGGGCGTATCCCTTGTTCGGAATAACCGTGAACTTGGTAGTCTTGCCTAACGATACCGATACGGATGTCGGACTAATAGAACCGCCCGCCCCAGCTTTGGCTGTCACAGTATAATAGGTATAAACTGGAGCATTTTGGTTGAAAGTTGCCTGATCAACAATATAGGCCTCATACACATCCTTCTGCACGACATTCCAGGCGATACGACCGAAACCCCCAGTCCCCCAGTCCATACCCCAAGAGTTTTGGATTAGAAGCCCATTCTGGTCGTATCCGATAGCAAGCACGGCATGGTTACCGCTGCTGTAACCTGTTGCGTCGGTATCGAGCATATTTGGAGGAGAAAGATATTCGAATCCCGGACGCACCGTCAGACCGATAACAACAGGTTGTGCGTTGGCCAATGCTGTTTGGATAGCCAACTGTCCATCCAAGCTGGCGCCGTATGAGAATAGCACCTGCCATTGACCAATTTTATAATTTGCGGCATTGGCATGCTGTGCAGCCGTGGGTTGATCCCACCAGTTAAAATCACCCTGCGGGATATAATCAGCCTTCGTATCCACGCCTTGATCTGCGACAAGTTTGAGAGCATCGTCTATATAGGCCCCACAGTCTTTTCCACCCTTACAGACGCCCGACACATACTGGGGGTATTCGGAGTACATATATGAAACATTGGTCTGAGAATATACATACATCGGCGCGAAAGCAGTTTGCGTTATATTCAAACGCTTTGCATACCATCCCATCAGACTATACGATACAGCCCAGGCTGTGCAAGAACCAACTTGCCCTTGATAACCGGGCTGGACTGCCCACTGGCTCAAATCGACCGCAGCGGGTAGTGCGGCGGCGCGAGCAACCCGACTATACTTAGGCGGCTCAATGTGTTGTGGTGATGGAATCAAGCCCATGCCGTGAAGAGGCGGCGTGATTTCAGCGGCTTGAGTGATTACACTTGTTTGGGCGATCACATCGGCGCCCTGATCGGTTTCAACCAAATTACGGGCAAATACGGCCGTTGTTAATAGCGAAAGCGCAAGGAACAATTTTTGCATTACCTGGATGACGGCCCTGCGTTTCATTTTTAATTCCTTAATGATACACGAATAAATGCAGATCTAAGAGGTATTAATTATCTTCAACCACATGCTTGTCGAAAAACACATATACCAGTACATAGCCATATACACACTGCGCTCCTTCATCAACACCATCCTCTATGCAAAGACAGTTTGTTAGGACATGAATGTATTATTCAATTGGACATGAGTCTTATGGAAGACTTAAGGCTTGAACCTTAAGATTTAAGCCAAGACTTAAGACTTAAGTCCCGGTTGACTGCTGCGCTCCTGTCATGGCATACAGCAACGTTTTCATGTATCGGTCGAAGCTACTGCTTCGACACGCTTGCATAAATCCGGGAGCCCTTGGATACTCTGGCCATGAAAATACTCGTCGTCGATGATCATCCGATTGTCCGTCGCGGCCTCGTGGCGTTGCTTTCGCACACTGGTTCAACGGCGGATGTCATCGAGGCCGCCAATGCCGAAGAGGCCTATCGGCTAGTCGCCGCACATGGCGATCTCGACATCGTGCTTCTGGATCTGATGATGCCCGGCTGTTCCGGCTTGGCCGCACTAACGAAATTTAGGCAAACTTGGCCGCAACTGCCGGTGATCGTCCTGTCTTCCTCCGAGTGCCCGGATGATGCGCGTGCCGCTTTGGCGCAGGGAGCGCTGGGATATGTGCCTAAATCCGCAAGTCACAGCGCGCTGCTCTCGGCCGTCCAGTTGGTGATGCAAGGAGAGGTCTATGTGCCACCGCTCCTGCTCGCCGCACGCCCGGAACTTCGCCGGAACGCTCCCGAAGCCGGCGGCAGATCCGGCCCGCTACCGCTCACCGAGCGCCAGATCGAGGTGTTGAAGCGACTCAGCCTAGGACAGCCCAACAAAATTATTGCCGATGACATGGGCCTGTCTGAAAAGACCGTGAAAGCGCATATCAGCGCGATCTTCAAAGCACTCGCGGTCGTCAATCGGACACAGGCTGCGAATGCGGGGCGTACGTTAGGACTTATCTAAGAGCCTGTCTCCTGCTCTTCCACGCAAAGGCAGAACCGGGGTGCTTTCGGCGGGGGAGAAGAGCGCTTTTCCCCTGCTCCCTCAGCCCTACTCTCTGCTTCTTCCTCACTAACAGCGGGGAGAAACGACGATCCCGCCTTTTATCGATATCCTGTCAGCCTACAAATCCTGTGGCCCAAGGTGCAAAAGGTTGTTGATTGCTGCCCGCAACTGACTATTGGGTATCGGTTTATGCAGCAATAACAGGCCGCTCGCTTTTGCTTCGGCTAGACGCTCTGGCGCGGTATCTCCGCTTATCAGAAGGCTAGGAATGGCTATATTATATTCAGAGCGTATTCTCATAATCACATCGATCCCATTCTCGCCAGCATGCAAACGATAATCGCACACGATGAGATCTGGCCGTTCATGGATATCGGCAAGAATTTTCAGGGCATCATCTCCAGATGCCGCTATTATCACCCGGTGTCCCCAACTCATCAGTAAGGTGCTCATGGCATCGCGGATAGCACTTTCGTCGTCGATCACCACGAAAAAACCCGTAGTGAACAAAGGCCCGGTAGATTCATCAGCTATTGCCATTACCTCTTCCGCACTGTCTGCCCGTGGAACGAGAATCCCGAAACTCGAACCATGGCCGACTCTGGATTTAAAGAGCAAAGGATAGGCGAGCAAATTCGCCAATCGACGGACAATCGCAAGGCCCAGACCTAACCCCTTGGTGCGGTCACGCTCCGGGTTATTGAGTTGATAGAATTCAGTGAATATACGTCCGTATTCCTCCGGAGGTATACCAGGGCCGGTATCCAATACCAGAACACGCAGGTGAGATTTTTCCCGCAAACAACCCATCAATACCCTACCCTCCCCAGTATGTTTCACGGCATTTGAGACGAGATTGCGCAGAATCCGCTCCAACAAAACCGGATCGGAACGAACGGCCGCCGTCGTCGAAACCATGGATAGAGCCAGCCCTTTGGCGGAGGCTTCCGCCAGGTATTCATTGGCTACCCGCCGCATGATCGGATCAATGCGAAAAGCCTGCGGCCGGACCTCGATTACACCCGCATCCAGTTTGGAGATGTCAAGCAGCGCATCGAACAGGCTCGCGATGACCGTTATCGACTCCTCCATCTGTGCAACCAGAGCTCGCACAGGGGGGGCAAGCGACTGGGTATCCAGCGCGCCGACAAGAAGGCTCAACGCATGGACCGGCTGACGCAAATCGTGGCTCGCGGCCGCCAGAAAGCTGGACTTGGAACGACTGGCCTCCTCCGCCAGCTTTCTTTGATGATCCAAATCGTTAGCCAGTTTCTCCGTCTTCAGCCGCAGCAATACAAGCCGGTTGAACGATCGATTGGAGATAACGCCGAGCCATCCCATGGCGACAACGAAAAAGCCAAGCAGGACAATTCCCAATTGCAGCAGCGGTTTTGTAGTGTTGAAGTTGATAAGGATAAATGGAAGGTTGGCCGACAATAGAAAAGCCAGATAAGTCGGCAGATGGGTCGAATAGGCCGGGATGGCACAGGCACACACGCCCAGCACCGCCGCATGAATCAGAATCACGACGACGAATTCGTTGGTAGAGACCAGATAGGTCGATGCCATCCCCCAGGTGGCTCCCCCGAACAGACAGATCACCGTAAAGGCGTAAGCCCAATTTTTCAGAGCATCCGGCGGAGGGGGCGAGCGGTGAAACTGCCGCGTAAGCCACAGTCCCATCGTGCTGCAAAGCAATGTTCCCCCAGTCCATAGGCTTCCCCGCCAAGGGGTCGTCATGTTACCCCATAGCATGAAAACGGCTAGTACCAGCGCCGCGATGGTCGAAACGCCGATGCCCACGATGGCCCCTCGGAAAATAGCCCCGATTTCCTCCTCCAGTATTTTTTGGCTCCATTCGTCGGTCACTGCAGTGCTCCAACGCGGCAGGTGCTCACGTAAAAACGGTTGGCAGGCGGTTGAGAAACCGCCTGATGCTGCAATCCACGCATGGGATCGTCCGCGTCTTAACGCTGCAAGACGTTGATCCGCATAGCACGCGGCGCGGCGGAGCCACGCTGTGCGTCTTCCGAAACAGCAGGATAGTCCTTTCTCGGCAATTTGTGACTTGCTTCATAAAAATTCTATCGTCACTTCGCCGCCGGCGGCGCATCCGGCGCAGGACGCGTGGGATGAAACACCACCATGCTGACCGACCACGGCAGATCCGGCGGCGTGTACGCTTGGAATTGATGCCATGCGGTCTAACCACTGGATACCGAAGGTGCTGCGACCCGCTACTGCTGCGCGAGGATCGTGCATTCCATGGGCAGCCTGCTAAATTCCCGTCACCGCACCAAGATCCTGCAAGGGCCATGAGCAGCCAGAACCAATTCGCCCTGTTGCGCACACGCCGCTTCGCGCCGTTCTTCGCGACGCAGGCGCTGGGCGCGTTCAACGACAACGCCTTCCGTCAAGCCACCATCGTGCTGGTCGCGTTCCACCTTGGCCTCACCGATCAGGCGGTCGGCTTCTACTCCAATCTCGCGCCCGCACTATTCATCCTGCCGTTCTTCCTGTTTTCGGCCACTGCCGGACAACTCGCCGAGAAGTTCGAGAAGACGCGTCTGATCCGCTACGTGAAGCTGTTCGAGATCGCTGCGATGGCGCTCGCGGCCTATGCATTCCAGACGCACAGCGTGGCACTGCTGCTCACGGTGCTGGTGATGATGGGCCTGCATTCGGCGATGTTCGGACCGATCAAGTACGCGATCCTGCCGCAGATGCTGCGCCCCGAGGAACTCATCGGCGGCAACGGTCTGGTGGAAATGGGCACCTCGCTGGCGATCTTGTTCGGCATGCTCGCCGGCGGCGCGCTGATGGCGATCGATGGCATCGGTCCACTGGCCGCATCGGGTCTGGTCATCGCCGTCGCGTGCGCCGGCTATGCCCTCAGCCGCACGATTCCGCCGGTGCCGGCTACCGTGCCGGATCTGCGCTTGAACTGGAATCCACTCGTCGAAACAGCGCGCGCGATGCGTTTTGTCGCACGCAATCGCACCGTCTTCAATTCCGTGCTCGGCATCTCTTGGTTCTGGTTTTTTGGTGGTGTGTTTACCGCGCAACTGCCGAACTACACCAAACTGTTTCTTGGCGGCACCGCCACGGTCGAGATTCTGGTGCTCGCCTTGTTTTCGATCGGCGTCGGCATCGGCTCGCTGCTATGCGAACGGCTCTCGGGCCACAAAGTGGAAATCGGCCTCGTGCCGTTCGGCTCGATTGGACTTTCCGCCTTCGGTATCGATCTGTATTTCGCGCACCCGGATCCGGCAACCTTGCATGACCTTGGCGCACTTGCGTTTCTCGCCGCGCCGGGCAGTTGGCGCATCGCGCTGGACATGATTCTGCTCGGCGTGTTCGCCGGCTTCTACATCGTGCCGCTGTATGCGCTGGTGCAAAGCCGCGCGCAACGCGACGAGCTATCGCGCGTGATCGCCGGTAACAACATCATCAATGCGCTTTTCATGGTCGGCTCGGCGGCGTTCGGCATCGGCCTGTCCGCACTGGGCTGGACGATTCCGCAGATCTTCCTGGCTACCGCGCTGCTGAACGCGCTGGTCGCGATCTATATCTATTGGCTGGTACCCGAATTCCTGATGCGTTTTCTGTCGTGGCTCTTCGTCAACACGCTGTACCGCATCAAGGCGGAAGGCATCGACAAGATTCCCGACGAAGGCGCCGCACTACTGGTATGCAACCACGTGAGCTTTATGGATGCACTCATCATCAGCGGTGTGGTGCGGCGGCCGGCGCGCTTCGTGATGTACTACAAAATCTTCAACATTCCGCTGCTGCGCTTCATCTTCCGCACCGCGAAGGCGATTCCGATCGCCGGCCACCACGAAGACCCGGCGCTGCTCAAACGCGCCTTCGATACGATTGACGCCGCACTGGCGCAGGGCGAACTGGTCTGCATCTTCCCCGAAGGCGGACTGACATGCGACGGCGAAATCGCGCCGTTCCGTAGCGGTGTGGAGCATATCCTGCAGCGCCGGCCCGTGCCGGTGATTCCGCTCGCGCTGCGCGGGCTGTGGGGCTCGATATTCAGCCGGCGCGATTCGGTCCTGGGCCGCTCGCGTCTGCCGCGCCGCTTCTGGTCGCACATCGCGGTCGCCATCGGTGCACCGGTAAGCGCCGCCGATGCGAACGCCGCAACACTGCGCGATCACGTGCAGGCACTGCGTGGAAACTGGGCGTGAACGCCATCGTTCCTGTTGAACGGACGATTTGATCCAAGAGCCGGCTCAGTGCTCCTCCGGCTCTGCGCTGTGCTGTGTGCGGAGCACCGCTTTTCCTATCCTCTTGCTTGCGCTGCGGCGCTGCCTGCTTGATGGACGCAACCCCGTAATCCAGTTATGATCTTTCTGGACAGGCTCCAAGGTTTTCAAACAAAGGAACTGCTATGCGCTATTCCTTGTATTGCCTACTCCTGTTTGCTGTCATCTTTGGCGGAGTTATGCCTTATCCCGCCAAAGCGCTCGTTCAGATGATGCTCGCCGATCCGAGTCTCATCGCTCATGGCTGGCCCGCGCCGGGCGGCGTTCTCAACATCTCGACGAATGTCACCGCGAATGTCAGCGGCATCCCGCCGGTGACTATTGGCTACGCCATCATCAATCAGGCCACGGGCACGGTACTGACCACCCAGGCGGCTGCCTTCACCTTGACTCAGGGCCAGCCCGCGCCGCTGTCGATGACGATCCAGATTCCGCGCCAAGCTCTTGAGGGCAAATATCGCGCGGAGCTTCGTGTCTCCAACGGAGCGACCGTGCTCTGGACCGATCCGCGTTCGGCCTGTTTCACCATCACCACGGCCCCACCGCCAAGCGACGGTTTTCAAATTCCCGTGCGCGGTTGCAGCGAATTGCCGTCCAGCGCGACGAATCCGGCGATGAACTACGTCTATGCGTCGGGCAGCCAAATCGTCGACGCGAACGGCACGCCGTTGCGTATTTCGTCGATAGGCTGGTCGGGCACAGGCGGCGCCGCGGGTTGGGCTTCCGACGGGCTTTGGATGCTCAACTACAAGCGCGTGATGGAGTCGTTCAAGAGCGAGGGCTTCAATGCCATTCGCATCCCATGGACCGACGCGATTCTGTATGAACGGGCAAGCCAGGCGCAGTCCTTCATCGACGCGGGGTTCTCGTCAAACAACGCCGAGTTGCGCGATCCGGCCTTCCCGAACCCCGACGCGCAGGGCTTTTACACCTACAAGAAAACCATCGATATTTTTCAATACTATGCGGACTACGCCGCGCAGATCGGCTTGAAGATCATCTTCGAGCATCACAGTAACCGCGGTTATAACGGGCAGCAGCAAAACGGGCTCTGGTTTTCCAAGGATCTGGCGCGCAACTATTGCTCGGACGGGCAATATGTCCAAGGCGTGGACGGTTCCGATGCCTCGCCGAGCGCGACTTTCGGCCGCTGCGACTCGCCCGACAGTCCGCCGTCGAACTATGTCGATTACGCGACGTTCAAACAGAACTGGGTAACGCTCGCGGCCAAGTTCAACGGCCATCCGGCCGTGATCGGCTTCGAACTGGACAACGAGCCCGGCAATATGTGGTCGCCCTGTCCGGCGACGGGCGCATG
>JAISPQ010000208.1 GCA_031274955.1 Rhodanobacter sp. | reverse complement strand
TTTCCGCTCCAGCCGGCAAAAACATAGCCCGTCCCCGCCGTGGCGCTTAAGGTCACGCTGGTGCCGGAAGCGTAGTTGCCGGAACAGGTGCCGTTGGAGGCGGTGCAGTTAGCGATCTGCGCCGGTGTCGCCGGCGGATTCGTGGCGGTCTCGCTGACGCTGCCGGTGCCGGTGACGCCGACGGTGAGCGTGTACTTCACCGGCGGTGGCGCGACATTGGAATTAAAATCGCCCTGGATCATCTGCATATTTACCGTGTCGCCGGTGTATGTCGTTCTGCTCGTCGGCGAGACACTGAAATGCCATGCGCCCGGATCAGGCCACCAAGCCGGATCGCCAGCGGCCCACCACGTATAGCCAAGGAACGAATTCGGGTTGGCATTGAAGTAGCTGATAAAATTCGCCCACGCGGCGGCAGCGGTGAAACCGTTACCCTGGAAACCGGCGTACATGCCGATCTGGCCCAGGTAAACCTGAATGCCATGTGCGGTGGCCCAGTTGAGGGTAGTGGCGATGCGCTCGCGTGCGACCGTTACGGATACGATCGCCGTGGAACCGCCGCTTCCCTCCGGATCGACGAAGGTGTGCACTTCGATCGCCATGTTGTTCAATGGGTCGGAAAGCGGTTTGCCGGTCCCGTTCGCGTTGAGCCAGCCATCGGCGTTGGATATCTGTTTTCTGTCCGTGTCGTACCAGTTGTTGGTCCAATCGCTCGCCCCCGTCCAGCCATTGCCGGGCACGAAAATGCGCTGCGTCGATCCCGTGCTGCGGATCGCGGTGATGGCCGCCTGCGCGGCCTGGAACCAAGTCGTCGTCGACTGATTGTTCGGTTCGTTGATGAGACCATACGAAACCAGAGCGTTGTTCTTGTAAACGGCCGCCATCTTGTTCCAGAAATCGGCGAACGCGGCGATCGGCACCTGGGTCGAGCCGATCACGTTGCCGCGCCAACGTCCGCCACCTGCACCGCCGCTGGAATCCGCATCCCACGGCTCGATGATGACCTGCAGGCCTTTGCCGGTGGCATAGTCGATGACGCGCTTGTAGTTGTTGAAATACGCCTGATAGTTGGTGTTGGCGGCGGCGTTGGGAATCGGGTCGTAAAGATGCGGCTGCATCGCCTCCCACGAGAACAGCAAGCGGATCGCGCCGACTTTCTTCGACACGAAATAGTCGATGAGGCGTGTGTCGAAAACCGGGTAATTCGTGCCAGCCACCGGGCCGTTGGTCTGGCTGTAGGCCGCATAGTCCATTTCCATGCCGACGAGGTTGACGCCGCGGAACTGCTGCTGCGCGCTCGCGGCGTGGCTGAGGCTCAATGCCAGCAAAATACCCAAAGCCGCAAAGCGGCAGTCATTGATCAGCTTGAACATGAGTTTCTCCAGGTAGGGACATGCGTTGGAGGGTCCGCCTCCAACCTATAAAGTGCCCGCTTCAAATCGGCCCCAGCATGTCAAGAACAACGGGTTGCCCGCATCGACCAAAGGATTCACGACTTCTGGCCCGAAATGGTGTATACAGAAAAGTTCGGGCTTTTTTCGCCGCGCGCTTCAGGCAGCGCCGCCCTGCCAGCAGGCCATTTCTCGACAGCTATTTCCAGACAGCCTGCTAGAATCGCCGGCCTTGCGCCGGCCCGGCGGCCGCGCGGCTCTGCAGCGAGGTGCAGTTTCCGATGAAGATTCTGGTCGGCTACAAGCGCGTCATCGATTCCAACGCACGTATCCAGGTCAGGCCGGACGGCTTGGGCGTGGTCACCGACGGCGTGAAGTTGTCGGCGAATCCGTTCGACGACATCGCGCTTGAAGAAGCGTTGCGTCTGCGCGAGAAAGGCGTCGCCGGCGAAGTCGTTGTCGCCGCCATCGGCCCGACCGATGCGCAGGCGCATATCCGCAACGCTCTGGCGATGGGGGCGAATCGCGCGATCCACATCGTCACCGCCGATGCCGTGCAGCCGCTGACCGCGGCACGCACGCTGCTGAAACTCATCGAGAAGGAACAACCCGGCATCGTGCTGCTCGGCAAGCAGGCGATCGACGACGATTGCAACCAGACCGGCCAGATGCTTGCGGCGCTGTGGGATCGTCCGCAGGCGACGTCCGCATCGAAAGTCGAAGTGAACGGCAGCGTGGCGCGCATCACGCGCGAAGTGGATGCCGGACTGGAAACCATCGAGGTCGATCTGCCGGCGGTCATCACCGCCGATCTGCGCCTCAACGAGCCGCGTTTCATCAAGTTGCCGGACATCATGAAGGCCAAGTCCAAGCCGATTGAAGCGATCGCATTCGACAGCCTCGGCGTCGAGTCCGGCGATCATTTGAAGATCACGCACTACGCGCCACCGCCCACGCGCAACAAGGGCGTGATAGTGAATGATGTCGCGGAACTGGTGTCCGCGCTGAAGGCCAAGGGGTTGATCTGATGAGCAAGATTCTGATCGTCGCCGAACATCTGGACGGCCAGCTCAATTCCAGTACTGCGCGCTGCGTCACCTGCGCGAAACAGATCGGCACGCAGGCGATCGAGGTGTTGGTGCTTGCCGCGGACCCCGCCGGCATTGCCGCGCAGGCGGCAAGGATCGACGGTGTGTCGAAGGTGCTGTGCGTCGCGCATGCGCGCAACGATCACGCGCTCGCCGCGGTGTATGCACCGCAGATCGCGGCCGTCGCGAAAAACGGTTACAGCCACGTGCTCGCGCCCTCGACCACGTTCGGCAAGGATGTATTACCGCGCGCCGCAGCGCTGCTTGGCGTTGCGCAGGTGTCGGACATTTCCTCGGTGGAAGGCCCGCATCTATTCAAGCGCCCGGTCTATGCGGGTAGCGCGGTGGTGACGGTGGAAGCACCGGCCGGAGAAATTCTGGTCGGCACCGTGCGTCCGGCGTCGTATCCGGCGGCCGGCACCGCGGCAAGCGCCGCGCCGATCCAGAACATCCCGCTCGACATCGCACTACCGGATCACACGCGCTTCGTGGAACTGGTGCATGGCAAGAACGATCGCCCGGATTTGCAGAGCGCCCGCTGCGTGGTTTCCGGCGGGCGTGGTCTGGGCTCCGACGAAGACTTCGCGCTCATCTATGCGCTGGCCGACAAGCTCGGCGCGGCGGTCGGCGCCTCGCGCGCGGCGGTCGATGCCGGCTATGTGCCCAGCGAGTTACAGGTCGGCCAGACCGGCAAGATCATCGCGCCGGAGTTGTACATCGCGATCGGCGTTTCCGGTGCGATCCAGCATCTGGCCGGCATCAAGGACGCAGGCACCATCGTCGTGATCAACAAGGATAGCGAGGCGCCGATTTTCGAAGTCGCCGACTTCGGCCTCGTCGGCGACCTGTTCACGCTGGTGCCGGAACTGATCGCCGCCATCGGTTAACGGTCAATGCTGCGATTCGTGGAACGCAGCGGCGGCCGCTTGCGCGTGCGCGATGCGCTCGTCGCTGGGTGGGTGCGAGGACAGATAAGCCATGCTGCCATGCGGGTCGGGATTGGTCTTTTGTAGCTTGTGCATGACATCGGCAAACACGCCCGGCGATATACCGTTCGCGGCGAGCGCGGCGAAGGCGTAGTCGTCGGCTTCGGATTCGAAATCGCGCGAATAATGGTTTTGTAGAAGAAACGCGGGGATCGTCACCACCACCGTACTGGCCGAACTCACATCGCCCGTGAACAGCGCGGCGATGATGACCACACCGGAACTTTGCAGTACGTTCCGCATCACGTGGTGGTGCGCTTGGTGCCCCAGTTCATGCGCAATCACGGCAAGGAACTCATCGTCATCGCCGAGCAGACCGACCAAGGCATCGGTGACGATGATCGTGCCGCCCGGCAGCGTGAATGCGTTCGGCCCGATAGCGTCGGCCTTGCGGAATTCCACGCGACAAATGATCGCGCCACAACGGTCTTGTACGAACGCATCGAAACGTTGTGTCAATGCCGCCCGACGCTCAGGCGGCAGTTCGCTCGGCTTGAAGCCGTAGCCATCAAGCAGCGTCAGTGTTTGCTTGCCGATCGATTTCTCGACAGACGGCGGCAGGCGATCGGCGACACGCGCCGCCACCCAGGGCATGCCCCACACGAACAGCGCGACGACTGCCGTCATCACGATCGCCGCCGCCGCGAGCGCAGCGGGCCAGCGGCGCTCCAGCACATCGGCCAACGCGTGCATGCGCGAGCGCTGTGGAAACAGCGCGTCCAGCGCCGGATCGTCGGCGAGGCTGATATGCGCGCCGTCGGGAAACGCGATCGTGCGCGGCGTGCGGCCGAGGCGCGGACTCAAGCTCAACGTAGCCAGCGCGATGCGACGATCGATGTCTTCACTGGTAACGGCCAGTGTCGTCTCATCCGCGCATTCCAACTCGACCGCATGGGCGCGGCTGCCGTGGCCGTCGTAATACGTGCCCGAGAATCTGTTCAATCGCGTGGACTCAAATACCGATGTCGATGTCAAAGAAACTGTCGACCTCGGCGCCGAACGCGCTCACGTCCTGACCCGCCTCGGCGACGAAATGATCCAGATCGCCTCTCTGTACGAGCACGAGATGCTCGGCCCGATAGCGCGCCAGGCGGATCATCGCCCATGGAATCAGCAGCCCCACGCTGGCGAGGATCGCGAGAGTGTTCGAGAAATAGATCCACAGCAAATGGTGGCCTTTCTGCGTCGAAGAAAAGCGATGGCCGTCGATCTGGATATGGTTCCAGACGAGGTTTACGAGCGCCGCCGTGAGATATGCCAATATCACAAAACCGCCGGAATACATGCATGCCATCATACCGAACACCAGCCAGACGGGCTGCTGGTGATCGGCAGGCGCATCTCCGAGCGAACCGGCTACGCCGATCGCCGCGATCACCCCCACTATGGTGAAGACAATCAGAGCTATTCCGGCGCCAAGTGCGGTCAGATAGGGCGGATAGAACTTGCCCGGCCCGGCATGGAACGTGAACCACTTGCCGCCATAGCGGTGGTGCTCGACGATGAACGCACGCTGCTTCGCTTTCACGTAAGGGCCGAGGATGCCGAGCGTGATGGCTACCAACAGGTACATCAGCAGATAGTTTATGTACGCCGCCGCATAATCCGGCACGAAGCGGAAGTGAATACCGCGCCACGACGAATAACGCGCACGGAATGCCGCGCCGCGCACGATGAGCCATGGCATCAGCACGACGATCAGCAGCGCCAGCCAGAACTGCATGCTGAGTCGTAGATGGCCGGCCAATGTGTAACTGCCGAACAGCATGAACGCGATGATGCGTCCCTTGAGGATATTGAGCGGCGGCGCATGGTAATCGAATGCCGCGTCGGCGACGCGCGTATTGCCGTAGAAGTATTTCTCGGTACGCACCTTTGCCCATGCCGAGTAGATGCCGAGCGTGACGATGCCAAGCGCGAGATTGACGATCCAGATACGGAAATATTCGCGCGCGTTACCGTGAAACTCGAAGCAGTGCTCGACCGCCGGCGCCGGCGTGGTCGCAACGTCCACCTGTGGTGGTGGTGGCCATGGTGTAGGCGCGGGAATATCGATCACATCGGATGAGTTCATATTTCTCCCTAGGATGAGCCGGCTACCGATCCGGTCATCAACAGTACAGTCCAGTCATCGACAGTACAGTATAGATTCAGCACCTGTCAGCGCGGGAAGCTCCAGGCCGTGATCGATACCTCGGTCTGGCGCTTGGGCGATCTTCTGGTTACCAGCGATTTCAACGGCTTGCGTGCGCTGGACAACACGGAGCATCAGACGCGCGAATAACTCCACGACTGCACGCGGCCATCGCGATACGGCATCACGCCATGGAACGGACGCGGATCGGCATCGAATACCAGCGGCAGGAAGTGACGATCGCCTTCCCACATCGGCAACTCGTACAGGCGATCGCGATCGACCCATTCCAGCGTCCCCTCGGCATTGCGTTCCAGCGGCGTGCCGGTAAAGCACGTGATGAGGAATACGAAGCCGAGCCAATCCTCGCCGTGCTTGCCGAAGCCGGGCCAGTTGACCGTGCCGCGCAGTGTGAGTTGCGTACAGTGGATAGCGGCTTCCTCGCGGATTTCACGCAGCATGCCGGCGAGCACGTCCTCGTGCGGATCGAGTTTGCCGCCCAGGCCGTTGTACTTGCCCAGATGCTCATCGTGCGGCCGCGCGTTGCGGTGGATCATCAGCACGCGGCGGTGGTCGGGCGACAGGATATAACCGAGGGTGGCGACGATCGGGGTGTAGAGCATTGCGGCATGTCGGCGTGGAGGAATGGCGATGATACGGGAGCGGGGAGCAGTGGTGCTTTCAACGATTGCGTAACCCAACAGGGTTTTATAGACTTAGTCCACTCAACTTAGTTTATTGGCCATGCAAACCGTCAACATCCATCAAGCCAAGACGCACCTTTCCAAGCTGGTCGATCAGGCTGCGAAAGGCAAGCCGTTTGTGATTGCCAAGGCCGGCAAGCCGTTGGTGAAGATTGTGGCATTGAACGTATCACTCAAACCGGAACGCCTCGGTTTCCTGGCCGACGCGGGATTCTGTGTGCCCGATGATTTCGACACGCTGGGTCGCGATGAGATCATCCGCCAGTTTCATGGCGAGCCGTGAGACTACTGCTCGACACACATGTAATCCTGTGGGCTGCGATCCGGCCCGACAAATTGCCTGCCGCAGCGCGCAAGCTGCTCGAAAATTCACGCAACGAGCTGATATTCAGCGTCGTGAGTTTGTGGGAGATCGCGATCAAGCATGCGTTGGGGCGCGCCGATTTCCGTATCGACCCTCATGTCTTGCGACGCGGCCTACTCGAAAGCAACTACGTCGAATTGCCGATACTGGCCGAGCATGTGCTTGCGACCGTGAATCTGCCACCGCTGCATCATGATCCGTTCGACCGTCTGTTGGTCGCGCAGGCGCTGGCCGAAGGCATGGTACTGCTCACGGTGGATGAGGCGCTGGCGGGTTATTCGGGGCCGGTGCGGGTGGTGTAACGCATGGGATCGGCATCAGACGAACAACGGTAACGCGAACAACGCCGCGTTGACGACGAACAACACGGTGAGCACGTGCACAAGCGGATGGTTGATGCGCAGGAACACGAATTGCTCGATCGTGCGGCCGATCCAGAACAGCGACATTCCGCCGAGAATCGCATGGCCCAGACGAGTGCCCAGGAGTTCCTGCGGCAGGAAGAGGCAGAGTGCGGCGATGCCGAAAAACACGTAAATCAGCCGCAAGTTCAAGATCTGTGTGATCGCGCGCGTGGCTGCGTGGGTGTGTTGCAAGGTCCTGGGCCAACCGAACAGTTTCCAGAACGCGAGATGGAACAGCGCGAAGCCGAGGCTGAACAGGCCGCAGATATACACCAGCGCGGTATGGCTCATGTCGTTTCGGGTTAAGAACGTGTCGTCAAGTCGTCGCATCGGGATAGGAAGAAGCCTCACGGCTCCTCCCTCCCACGCCACCGGACGTACGAGTCACGTATCCGGCAGCTCGATGAATTAAATTCCTGGCGTGGTGCAAGGCGGGGTAGTCCAGAATCACTCTGGACGAATCATTGTTTTTTGAAAGGATTGCTGAATTTTACATTCGATAAATTTGATAAAGCAGATGACAAGGAATTTGGTGCGGCCTCTTTGGGGGCTGGTAACGACGGCTCGGGTAGCTTCATTTCACGCCGCAATATCCTGTCGTAATCGCCATCATCTTTGAATTTCATAAGCTCACGAACACGCAAAACACCCCATGGATGAGTCTGCCCGAAGCTCAATAATATCTGTTGAATCTTTCCTAACGCGGCTTCATTCTCCTCATGAAATGCCTGGGCCTGCGCAAAGAATTCCTCCAGGTTGATTTCATCCATATACTTTCTCGAATAGCCCGACAGCTTCATCAGGGCGCGGCATGAAGCATCGAAGTTCTGGCAAGCCAAAAAACCTCCTCTATCGCAAGTGTATTCGGAAGCGCGTACCCATTTGTAGAACGCGTAGTTCAGCGATATTTCTGCCGGAGTATACAATACGCTCAAGCCTGGAATCGTAGACACGATGATTCTGAGTGCGCCCGTACTCAGCAAGTCGCCCAAAATAGAATATACAAGGTGTTCGGACTTGATGTGTGACAACTCATGACCGAGAACGAACATTATTTCATCTTCTTCCAGAATATCGAGCAGGTAACTGTATATTTTAATAATCGGCCTGTCTGGACAGGCGGTATAAGCGTTTAGCTCCGGATCCGTGCTTACATAGAGAAGGGGTTCCGGAACCTCCAGAATATCGCACGCCTGCCGAAATATTTTGTATAACGAGGGAAATTGTCGTTCGCTGATGCGTAAGTCGCTGCCTAGCATGGAGTATCTTCTGGCCATGCTGGTCGGTGTTTCGACAAGTTCAATCAACTTTGGAAGAATGGGAATCTTTCTTAACACATCAAGCGTTATTTTGTCCAAAGAATGTTCGTATTCCTTGGTGGTTAAGCCACTTAAAGCTACGCGCTTGCTATCGGAAGTTGACATGTAATGATTCCTTGGTCGCGGATGGAAATTTGAGAGACCTTCCCTTCAGATCGCAGTGTAGCATTGGCTACGCTGAAACGTGACTCATGACACACAAGGTAAGCAGCGGTCGAAGGCCGTTCGCTTGAGCGCAAGATTAGACCGCGCCGTGGATGACGAGCGCGATGACATAGCAGACCGTAGCCAAAAGGATGCCGTGGAACGGGATGCTGAACCAATAGCGCTTGCCGAGGAAGGCGTAGGCAACTAGAGCGACCAGACCCAGCGACAGGAGAAAGCTGGATTGAAACAGGAAGGCACTGTGCACGAGCGCCAGGTAGCCATAGATGGCGCCGAAGAGCAAGGCGCCGTAGCTGTGGCTTGCATTGAATCCGATCCAGGCTTTCCACATGGTCGTTTGATGCGTGAGCACTGGCGAAACCTGCTCCATTCTTGCGCGAAGATCGGAGGCTTGCGGATGCATCTTGTTGCCACGGAACGTATACAACAGATGCACGGCACCCAGCGCAAACACGATGATGGCGCTGGTTGTAATGAGCGCTGAGGAAAGCGCATTCATACTGATTCCTTAATGCCTAACGCAACGCGGGTCTGGCGCGCTTGCCGGCTGCCAGTTCCGCGCTGTCGAAGTCGTCCACTGAAATGAATTCGAACGCCGCCGCGCGCACGTGCGCGAGCAGATCGCATTCGGCTTGGCTGAGCGCGCCTGTGCTCACGGCTTGCGCGAGTTGGCCGTCGTAGTCGTAGGCTTTCAGCGCACCGCTCTTGACGATCTTGAGAAACTTGCGCTCGACCGGCTCGGCGGCGATCACGTCCTTCAATAGCACCTGCATGCGGCCGACCGGATTGTTCGCGTTCGGTGTGAGATAGATCTGTCCGATCAGGCGATCGCGCGCTTCGTTCGGCGTGGTAATCAACGCAGCGACGCGGTGGCCGAGGCGATCCGACGGCGGCGCCTCATGGCGGCCGAGCGGGAACACGAGCGCGCGCAGCAGCCAGGCGACCGGGCGCAGCGGGAAATTGCGCAGTACGCCATCGAGCGCCTCCTGCATGCGATAGGTGCTGTCGTGGAACGCCCAAGCCAGCAGCGGCTGATCGGCGACCGGTCGCCCCTGATCTTCAAAACGCTTGAGCATGGCGCTGGCGATATACAGGTTCGACAGCACATCGCCGAGCCGCGCCGAGAGTTTCTCCTTGAACTTCAAGCGGCCGCCGAGCACGAGCATCGTGGTATCGGCGACCAGCGCCAGCGCGGCCGCGTAGCGATTGAGCTTGCGGTAATAGCGCCGGGTATAGGCATCGCCGGGTACGCGCCCGATCTTGGCGAAGGTGAGACCGAGCACGAGGCTGCGCACGGCATTGGAGATCGCAAAACCGACGTGGCCGAACAATGCGGCATCGAACGTCTTGAGCTGTTCGCGGCGATCGGCAATGCGCAGTGCCTGCATTTCTTTCAACACATACGGATGACAGCGGATCGCTCCTTGTCCGAAGATCATGAAGCTGCGCGTCATGATGTTCGCACCTTCCACGGTGATCGCGATCGGTGCGGCTTGCCAGCCGCGCCCGAGCCAGTTGCGCGGGCCGAGGATCACGCCCTTGCCGCCGTGTACGTCCATCGCATCCTTGGCGATTTCGCGCGCGCGTTCGGTCGCGTGGTATTTGGCGATCGCCGAGGGCACCGCCGGTTTTTCGCCGCGATCCACCGCGGCCGCGGCAGCCAGCGTAAGCGCGCTGATCGCATAGGCGTTTCCGGCGATGCGCGCGAGGGCTTCCTCGACGCCTTCAAAGCGGCCGATCGCGATGCCGAACTGCTTGCGGATGCGCGCATAGGCGCCGGTCGCGGCGACCGCAGCGCGGCTGCCGCCGGTGGTGTGCGACGGCAGCGAGACCGCACGGCCCACCGAAAGGCATTCGATCAGCATGCGCCAGCCGTGGCCGGCCATATCCGGACCGCCGATCAGTTGCGCGAGCGGCACGAAAATGTCGCGACCGCGTACCGGACCGTTCTGGAACGGCGTATTCAGCGGCAGATGGCGGCGGCCGATGTCCAGCCCCTGGGTATCGCGCGGCAGCAGCGCCAGCGTGATGCCCAGATCCTCCTTGTCGCCCAGCAGATGTTCGGGATCGTACATGCGGAACGCGAGACCGATCAGGGTCGCGATCGGCGCCAGCGTGATGTACCGCTTGTCGAACGTCAGGCGCACGCCGAGCACGTTGGCGCCGTTCCACGGCCCCTTGCAGAGGATGCCGATATCGGGAATCGCGGTCGCATCCGAGCCCGCATAGGGGCCGGTCAGCGCGAAGCACGGTACCTCGCGGCCATCGGCCAGACGCGGCAGGTAGTAGTCCTTCTGCTCCGGCGTGCCGTACTGCACGAGCAGTTCGCCGGGGCCGAGCGAATTGGGCACTGCAACGTTGGAGGCCAGCGTGATGGACAGGCCGGCAAGCTTCTGCAACACCGCCGAATGCGCCAGCGCCGAAAAGCCCAGGCCGCCATGTTCCTTGGGGATGACCAGCCCGAAAAATTTCTTCTTTTTGAGGAAATCCCAGATTTCCGGTGGTAGATCGGCCAGTTCATGGCTGATCTGCCAGTCGTTGACCATCGCACAGAGTTCTTCGACCGGACCGTCGAGAAACGCCTGCTCCTCGACCGACAGTTCGGGCTTGGGCTGCGCGAGCAGCTTCGACCAATCCGGCTTACCGCTGAACAGTTCGCCCTCGAAACCGACCGTGCCGGCTTCCAGCGCGATCTGTTCGGTATCCGATAGCTGCGGCATCGCCTTCTGGAACACGGCCAGCAACGGTGCGCTGAACGTGCGGCGGCGGAAATCGGCCAGATTGAGCGGTAGCGCGATCAGTGCAAGCACAAGCAGCGGAAGGCCCCAGGCGAGCCACGATGAACCGGCGAGCCATGCCCCGGCCGCGAGCGCGACGGCGGCGGCGATGGTCCAAAGGAGCAGTCCGGCGCGCTGGTACGCGGCGATGAGCGAAACGACGACGACGGCAAGCAATGGTGCGAACGCGGACACGATCTGAACTCCTGCGGAAGAATCGCCGGGTCGTCGCGATGCAACACGCGAGCGGCGTGTTGCGATCGCCGGCGCCATGGAGCAGCCGGCTAGCACCGGTTACCATACGCGCCAGTATGGTTGGCTGTTTCCGGTGAGTCAACAAGGGTGCAAGAGCACATCCCAAGGCCGGGATGTCAGTGAGTCCGGCCATTTTGCAGAGTCAGCCAGGCGTTTTCGAAGTGTTGTGCCTCGGGGGTATGGCGCGTTGCTTCGTGCTTCAAAAGCAGCCGGTCGTCGGGCACACTGCGAAGATGCCCGCGAGTTCCTCGAAGCTCGAATCCAGAAACCGTCTTTCCGCTGGCGATTGGGAATGCGCCGCGCTCGAAACCCTGGCCGAAAGCGGGGTCGGCGCTGTTGCCGTCGAGGCTTTGGCGCGGCGTCTGGGCGTTACCAAAGGCAGTTTCTACTGGCATTTCGCCACGCGCGAGGCGCTGATTCAGGCTGCGCTGGATCGCTGGGAACGGGACGCCGAAAACGAAGTGCTCGCGCCGATCGAGCGCGTCACCGATCCGCGCGAGCGCGTGCGTGAGCTGATCCGTCAAGTCAGTCACCGGCGGCTTTCGCACGCGGTGTTCGCGGCGTTGTTGAAGTCCGTCGATCTGGCGCTGATCCGGCCTGTGGTCGAGCGTGTTTCGCAGCGGCGCATCGCGTTCGTCACCGAAGCCTTCCGGCAGGCCGGCTTCGACCGCACGGCCGCCGCGAACCGCGCGCGGCTGGCTTTCTCGGCCTATGTCGGTTTTATCCAACTCGCCCAAGTGGGCCAGCCGCGCATGACCCACGACGAGTTCGAAGCTTATATCCGCGATTTCATCGAAGTGCTGATTCCGCACGCTGGTCAGTGAGGGCGGTATCTCACCGAAGCACTGGAGAAAAAAGGGCGACCTGTACAGGGGCTACCCCGTAACGATACACTCCCTCGCGTTTGGTTAAAACTTGGCTAGAGGAAGTTGAAATGCAGGATTCAGTCGCTGTAGCGGTTATCGTCTTTTCCGCGTTCGCGCTGTTGTGCATGGTGGCGATCTGGAAATACAGCGCGACAGATGCGCGATCGACGATCCTCTCGCTCGCCGGGATTTTCGGTGCACTGTTCGGTGGTTTGGTCACCTATTTCTTGACGCGCCCCGAGGTCATCGCCGCGCACGCCGAAGCCGATCGGTACAGAACGCAGGTCGACAAGATGAGCACCGAGGTCAAAGACATGCGTGACGAAACAGATCTGTACAGAAACAAGCTCGGCGCCGCGCGCACCGAGGCGGATCAGTACAAGATGAAGTTCGACAACCTCACCGCCAACGTGATCGACGCGAACAAGAAATTTATCGATACGATCAAGTCCAAACCTACCGTAACGCTCGGGGATCTGAGGATCGATCCCCGCTACAAGGACGTACTCTCGGCGTTCGACACAGCCGTTACGCGCAGTGGTCAGCCTATGATCGAGTGGGACAAGGCTGAGGGGAAGACCGATACGGAGCAAAAAAAGACGGATACAGACCCCAAAAAGATGTGAGCGTGTATAGCGCAAGTACTGCCTCGGCGCTGCCTGCAAGGATGGCCGCCCGCCGCTGGGCACAGCCTGTGCTGCGGCGCCTGTCTTAGAGCCTGTCTAATAACTCCCCCAGCCCGCGTCGCGCCCTGTGTTCCCCTGCTGTTTCTCGATCGGCCTGCTTGCGCTGATGCGTTATGTCACAGCATGACTTGCCACTAGTCACCGGCCACATGGCACAATAATCGTTTTCTTTCTCGCTTCCTCGCCACTTTTGCCCAGGCGCGATATTGGGCATCGAATCATTATAACCAGCCAACCAGCATGACCAGCCAACTAGAAAGCCTCAACCGCTGGGTCGAAGACGTTGCCCGTCAGACCCAACCCGACAAGATTCACTGGTGCGACGGCTCCGACGCCGAGAATCGCACGCTCATCGCGCAGATGGAGCGCGAGGGGACGCTGATCCGGCTGGATCCGCGGACCTATCCCAACTGCTGGCTGCACCGCTCGCATCCCAGTGATGTGGCGCGTGTCGAACATCTGACCCTGGTCTGCACGAAGCATCAGGACGCCGCCGGCCCGAACAATCATTGGATGGATCCGTTGCAAGCGCACGCGAAGATGGATGCGCTGTTCGCCGGCTGCATGCGCGGCCGCACGCTGTATGTGATTCCGTATTGCATGGGTCCGCTCGACTCGCCGATCTCGCGCTGTGGAGTGGAGATCACCGACAGTCCCTACGTCGTCGCCAGCATGCGCATCATGACGCGCATGGGCGCCGCCGCGCTGGCGCGCATCGAGCGCGAAGGCGCCGCGCAGGCCGCCCGTGGCGAGCGCACGGATACGTTCGTCAAGGGCCTGCACTCGATCGGCGATTTGCATCCCGAAAGGCGTTTCATCATGCACTTCCCCGAGGAACTGACCATCAAATCGGTCGGTTCCGGCTATGGCGGCAATGCATTGCTCGGCAAGAAATGCCATGCGTTACGCATAGCGAGCTGGCAGGCGCGTCACGAAGGCTGGCTGGCCGAGCACATGCTGATTCTCGGCGTGGAAAATCCGCGCGGCGAAACGCACTACATCGCGGCCGCGTTCCCGTCGGCTTGCGGCAAGACCAATCTGTCGATGCTGATTCCGCCCGAGGGCTACCGCAAGGCCGGCTGGAAAGTCTGGACCATCGGCGACGACATCTGCTGGATGACGCCCGGTGCGGATGGCCGCCTGTACGCGATCAATCCAGAAGCCGGCTACTTCGGCGTCGCCCCCGGCACCAGCGAGGCGACCAACCCGAACGCGATGGCGATGATCCGGCACGATACGATCTTCACCAATGTCGCCGTCACCGCCGACAACCAGCCGTGGTGGGAAGGCTTGCCCGGTACGCCGGCCAAGGATTGGCAGGGCCGCGATTTCGATCCCGCGCACGGCCATGCCGCGCATCCGAACTCGCGCTTCACGGTATCGGCGCGGCAGTGTCCGAGCCGGTCGCCACGCGCCGAAGACCCGCACGGCGTGCCGATTTCCGCGATCGTATTCGGCGGCCGCCGTCCCTCACTGGTCCCGCTCGTGTTTGAAGCGCGCGACTGGAAACATGGCGTGTTGATCGGTGCGGCGATGGGTTCGGAAACCACCGCCGCCGCGACCGGCGCGGTCGGTGTGCTGCGCCGCGATCCGATGGCGATGAAACCGTTCTGCGGCTACCACTACGGTGACTACTTCGCGCATTGGCTATCGTTCGACCGACCCGGGGCGAACCTGCCGAAGATTTTCCACGTGAACTGGTTTCGCAAGGGCGCGGACGGCAGGTTCCTATGGCCCGGCTTCAGCGAAAACCTGCGCGTGCTGGAATGGATCATCGCCCGCTGTGAGGGTGCCGTCGGTGCCGAAGAAACGCCGATCGGATTCGTGCCCGGCAAGCACGATCTGAACCTGCGCGGCCTGAACATCGACGACTACGCGCTCGACGCTCTGCTGGACATCGATGCGCAGGACTGGTCGACCGAGGTTGCGGACATTGGAGATTATCTGGACTCCTTCGGTCCACGCGTGCCGGACGTGTTGAAAGCCGAGCAGGTGCGCATCGCCGCCCTGTTGGCGCAAGCACAGGCGCCCCAACGCAAGGTCGCTGTCGGCTGAGAATCTTTTGAGAAACAGCTTAAGAAACTGAAATCGCATGCGGGGGAGGGGCGCCTTGTGAGCATTCTTCCCCGGAGCGTTCGCTGTTCGGCATTCCCCGCTCGAATCGGGGACAGGGGCATGACCTCTTCCTCCAGCCACTCACTCGTGGAAGAGGGTTTTGGAGGAGAAGGAGATAGGCTGGGCACACGCAACGCCGCGCTTGCACGTATCATGTAAAGCTGTTCCCGTTTTGTCTCCAGATCACCCGCATGCAGCACTGGTTCGTCGATATCAATCCGATCGCATTTTCGCTTGGCCCGGTGCAGGTGCATTGGTACGGCATCATGTACCTGCTCAGCTTCGCCGTCGCGTGGTGGCTGGGGCAGGGCCGATGCAAGGCGGGGCGCTTGCCGGTGACATCCGAGCAGTTTTCCGATCTCGCGTTCTACGTGATGCTCGGCGTGATCCTCGGCGGCCGCATCGGCTACATGATCTTTTACGACACGGCCACGTTGATTCACGAACCGTTGAGTCTGATCCGTGTCTGGCAGGGGGGCATGTCGTTCCATGGCGGTCTGCTCGGCGTGTTGCTCGCCGGCCTGATCTGGACCTGGCGCAACGATGTGAACTTCTTCGACACGGTCGACTTTGTCGCACCGCTGGTGCCGATCGGGTTGGGCCTGGGCAGGCTCGGCAATTTCATCGGCGGTGAGTTGTGGGGGCGCCGTACCGATTTGCCCTGGGGCATGATCTTTCCACGTTCGCTCGAATGGCTCGACAAAACCAGGGACGATCTTTATCGAATGTACCTCGATGGCCTGTTGAATCATGAGGTGCGCCATCCGTCGCAGGTGTACGAGTTCGCGCTCGAAGGCGTGGTGATGTTCACGGTGCTGTGGATCTATTCGCGCAAGCCGCGTCCGCGCTATGCGGTATCGGGCCTGTTCGCGCTCTTGTACGGCGTGTTCCGTTTCAGTGTCGAATTTTTTCGCGAGCCGGATGTGCAACTGGGCTTTCTCGCGTTCGACTGGGTCACGATGGGGCAGATCCTTTCGCTGCCGCTGATCCTCGTCGGCGTGCTTTTGCTGGGGCTGTCGCGCAGTGCGCCGACGTTGTTGCCGCCGGCCCGTGCGATGAAAATGACTGCGGATGCCGATCTGGAGAAGACCGTCTGATGCGTCAATACCTCGACCTGCTTGGGCACGTTCTGCACCACGGTACGCCCAAAGCCGATCGTACCGGTACCGGCACGCATTCGGTATTCGGCTGGCAGATGCGTATGGACCTCGCCCAGGGTTTTCCACTGGTTACGACCAAGAAGTTGCATCTGAAGTCGATCGTGCACGAACTGATCTGGTTCCTGCGTGGCGACACGAATACACGCTATCTGCGCGAAAACGGCGTGACGATCTGGGACGAGTGGGCGGACGCCAATGGCGATCTGGGACCGGTCTACGGCCATCAATGGCGTAGCTGGCCGGCATCGGACGGGCACGCGATCGACCAGATGGCCTGGGTCGTGGACGAGATCAAGCGCAACCCCGATTCACGGCGGCTGGTCGTGAGTGCGTGGAATGTCGCCGATTTGCCGAAGATGGCGTTGCAGCCATGCCATGCACTGTTCCAGTTTTATGTCGCGAACGGCAAGCTGTCCTGCCAGCTCTATCAACGTTCCGGCGATATCTTCCTTGGCGTGCCGTTCAATATCGCCAGCTACGCACTGCTCACGCATATGATCGCGCAGGTCACCGGACTTACGCCCGGCGATTTCGTGCACACGCTCGGCGACGCGCATCTGTACGTCAATCACTTCGCGCAGGCGCGCGAGCAGTTGTCGCGCGAACCGCGTCCGCTGCCGCGTCTGACGCTCAATCCCGCCGTGCGTTCGCTGTTCGACTTCCGTTACGAAGATGTCGGCATCCAAGGTTACGCGCCGCATCCGGCGATCAAGGCGCCGGTTGCGGTGTGAATCATGAGCCGATGCGTATCAGCTTGATTGCAGCGCTGGATCGCCATCACGCCATTGGGCGTGGCGGCGCGATGCCGTGGCATCTTCCCGACGATCTCAAGCGTTTCAAGGCGCTCACACTCGGCAAACCCGTGTTGATGGGACGCAAAACCGCGCTCGCGATCGGCCGGCCGCTGCCCGGCCGTACCAACCTCGTACTTACGCGCGATGCGCAGGCGCCGTTCGCGGGGCAGATCGCGGTGTCTTCGCTGGATGCCGCGCTCGCGCAGGCCGCGGGCGGGGAACTGGCGGTCGTTGGCGGCGGTGAGGTCTATACGCTTGCGCTGCCGCGCGCGACGCATATGTACTTGACGTGGATCGACGCCCGGACCGGCGATGCCGATACCTTCTTCCCGTATTTCGATCCAGCGCACTGGCTGGAAACGCGGCGCGAAGCGCATGCGGTCGATGCGCGGCATGCGCATGCGTTTGCATTTGTGGATTACGCACGCACTATTGGCAGTGGCCGTCAATCCTGATCCTTGCCGCTAACCGGTTTGCGCTCGGACCTGATACTGACGATTTCGGGCTCTTGGGCATCCACCCGCAACGCCGTCAGCGAACCGCCCCAGACGCAGCCGGTATCGATCGCATGCACACCCAGTCCACGAAAGAGGCCGAGCGTGGACCAATGGCCGCAGACGATGCGGATATCGCGTTTGATTTGGCCGGGCACCTCGTACCAGGGATACAGCCCCGGACGCTGCGTGCCGGGCGCGCCCTTATCGCTGAAAGCGATGCGGCCACGTACGTCGCAATAACGCATGCGCGTGAACACGTTGATGCCGGCGCGCAAGCGGTCGGTGCCACGCAGCTTGGAATGCCACAAGTCCGGCTTGTTGCCGAACATTTGTTTCAGCAGGCGCCGGTAACCTTCACCGCGCAGGCGGTCCTCAAGCTCGCGCGCGATTTCCACGGCTTGCTCGGTAGTCCAGCGCGGGAAGAGGCCGGCATGCACCAGCATGAAGTTGATGTTGCGGTCGATGTACAGCACATTGCGATGACGCAGCCAGGTCAACAGATCGTCGCGATCCGACGCGAACAGCACTTCGCGCAACTCCGGATTCACACGCGCTTGATCCTCGCGCTTGCGTTCGGCGATCGCCAGCAGCGACAGATCGTGATTGCCGAGCACGACGATCGCGCATTCGCCGAGTGACTTGACCAGCCGCAGCACCGCCAGCGACTGGCCGCCGCGATTGACCAGATCGCCGCAGAACCACAATGTGTCTCGTATGGGATCAAAGCGAAGCTTGTCGATCAGGCGGGCAAGTTCGTCGTAGCAACCTTGGATGTCGCCGATGGCCCAGGTTGTCATCAGCGCAGTACCCATGGAAATGGCGGCGTGAACGCTCGGCGGGCGTCGTTGAGCACAGACTGGTCCCGCAGAAAACACACGTTGGCGGCAAGCAGGGGGTCATGGGAATAGTCGTCGCGCATGCAGCGGATTTTCCGGAACCGCCGATGTGAGAGCAAGGGCACGCGGACAAGTTCACCGATGGATGCCCCAAGGGTTGATGACCTCGACATCGGATAGGGCACCGTCGGCGACATGGCGTGTGATGGACGAAAGCCGGACCAATCCACCACGTGCCCGTTCCTTATGTAAAAAAGCGAAAAATCGTTTTTTTTTCGAACGGATGCACAGTCTTGGAAATGGGTACTCTTTAATATGTCGCAATAGTATGAATATGCCACAATCCGTGCCCCTCTTATGGCACTTGACACTGCCATATGAGCAAGCATAAAGCCCTGGTCGTCGACGACGAACGCGATATTCGTGAATTGCTGGCCCTGACCCTGGGCCGGATGGGTCTTATCGTTGAAACCGCCGCAACCGTCGCCGAAGCCTACGAACGCTTGGCCACGTGCCGCTATGCCTTGTGCTTCACCGACATGCGCCTGCCGGATGGCTCCGGGCAGGACATCATCAAGCTGATCGCCGAATGCTATGCGGATACGCCGGTCGCGATGATTACCGCCTATGGCAACATCAGCGCGGCGGTGGATGCGCTCAAGGCCGGCGCTTTCGATTTCGTCTCCAAACCGGTCGATATCGGCGTGTTGCGCCGCCTCGTCCAGACCGCGCTCAAGCTGTCCGAAGAAAAGCGCATCGGCGAACCGACCGTCGCCGAGTACAAGCTGATCGGCAATTCGGCGCCGATGAACGAACTGCGTGCGACCATCGTCAAGGTCGCGCGCAGCCAGGCGCCGGTCTATATCACGGGCGAATCGGGCACCGGCAAGGAGCTCGTCGCGCGACTGATCCACGAGCAGGGACCGCGTTCGGGCGCGCCGTTCGTACCGGTCAACTGTGGCGCGATTCCGTCGGAACTGATGGAAAGCGAATTTTTCGGCCACAAGAAGGGCAGCTTCACCGGCGCGCAGACCGACAAGGAGGGCTTGTTTCATGCCGCACAGGGCGGCACGCTGTTCCTCGACGAAGTCGCCGATCTACCGTTGCACATGCAGGTGAAACTGCTGCGCGCGATCCAGGAAAAAGCCGTGCGCCCGATCGGCGCGCGTACCGAAATCGGCGTGGATGTGCGTATCCTTTCGGCCGCGCACAAAAATCTGGCGCGGCAGGTCGATCTGGGCTTGTTCCGCCAGGATCTGTTCTATCGCATCAACGTGATACAACTGCGCGTGCCGCCGTTGCGCGAGCGCCGTGAGGATATCCCCAGGCTTGCCGCCTGTGTGTTGGAACGTCTCGCCAAAGGCAATGGCATGCCGCCCGCGTGCCTGTTGCCGAACGCGCTGGATGCCTTGTGTGCCTACGATTTCCCCGGCAACGTGCGCGAGCTGGAGAACGTGCTCGAACGTGCCGTTGCGCTGTGCGAAAACAACAGCATCGGCGCCAGCGATCTGCATCTGTCCGTCGATACGCGCGGTGCAGTCGATGCCAAGGCCGACACGTTCGAGCCGCAGCGGGAAACACGTGCGGTTTCCGCGCCCGAGTCGGCGGAAAACGAAGGCTTCCCCAGCGACCTCGCCGCCGCCGTCGCCGAAACCGAGCGCGTCGCGATCATAAAGGCGCTTGAAGCTTCGCGCTGGAATCGCACCAGCGCCGCGAAGCAACTCGGGCTCACCCTGCGCCAATTACGCCATCGGCTGGAAAAGCTGGGAATTGGGTAACGCGGGCTGGGGGGATTTTAGACAGGCTCTTGGATAGGCTCTTACGCGATGAGTCATGCCAGCGGCCCGCTCTCACCGCCGGCGAAACCGCCACCGTGTCGTGCAGTTACTGTACCAGGCGCAGATGATCCGGTTGCTGTAAAGGCTGCCCCACGTTCTCGCCCAGCGGAATGCTCCAGCCTTCCAGACGCGCGCCGACCAGATCCAGATGACAATGATGGCGGTCGCTGCCGTCCAGACTCACGTCCAAGCTGTAGCGGCGCAGCAGGGCGGGCA
>JAISPQ010000225.1 GCA_031274955.1 Rhodanobacter sp. | reverse complement strand
GCACGCGCAGAATCGAGTGTCGTGCTGCTAGCGCATTGAGCGCTCTACGCAAATGGGTAGCATCCAGTCTGTCAAGAATACGAATACAAAAGCTTGCGTTATATAACCCACGCATTTCTGGATGCATTCGATACTGAAACCATAAACTGCGTTGAATGGCAGATAGCGGATGCCAAATGCTATTTTTAAGCTCCATTACCGCTCCTCCTAAATAAACTGCGAACAAATTCCATGTATTAAACTCCAACTTTTGCCATTACTAGGCTATTACTAGACTGGTTATGCCGCAGGGAACTTATAAGATGTACAATAATTGATATTAGATGTACGAAAACCACGTAGAGAAACTTAACACTGTTCCCTAAACTCATTGTCTTAAGCATTGCAGACATTTATTCATCAGTCAACCTTGTGTCAACCTTACGACAACGTTTGTAATACCGCCATCCAATAGATCGATAAATAGTAAATTTATGTAAATATAAACTAGATGTACATTAAATGAAACCAAGTAAGACGCCATCAGTGCTCTTACGTCATACAAAAGGCGTTACGTGAAAAAAACATTGGCATCAGCCAATCGCACGATAACGTTTTCGATGTTGTTATTTCTTTATAAATAACAAATTTATGTAAACTAATTCGTTGGTCGCCTATAAGAACGCATTGGCCGCAACCGGTACGGCCGCGATGGCAAACGTGGCTTATTGCAGGTCAGCTATGGCCTTATGATTGACCTACGTGGCTGTCCGGTGCCCGAGGGTAATGTGGCCGACAGCGCCACGTTCATGCCGCAGGTACAGCGGCTACGCGATCAATTCGGTATCGAACAGATGGTGTTGGTGGGCGATCACGGCATGTTCTGCCACAAACCATCGCTGAACTGCGTGAGCAGCCGGGGATGGATTGGATTACTGCGCTGAAGTCCAAATCGATCCGTGCCTTGGTCGAGGATGGGCAGTTGCAGTTGGGCTTGTTCGATGAGCGTAATCTGCTGAGATCACCTCATCGGTGTATCCGAACGAACGGCGGGTGGCCTGTCGACATCCGCAGTTGGCGGTGCGCTGCGCACGCAAACGTGAAGATTTGTTAATGGCCGCCGAAACGAACCTGCGTGCGATTCAGGCGCGCGTGCAGGCGGGCCGGCTCAAGAGCGCCGACCAGATCGGCGTGGCCGCTAGCAAAGTCGTCAACCGTTACAAGGTGGCCAAGCGCTTTGAAGAGGTACGCCCGACTCGTCACCGCACCGCCGATCGGGTGCATGCACATATTCTGCCGCGCATGCTCGCCTCACGTGGAGTGGCCTATGCGTGAGGCTTGGCATGAGCTGATGTTTGCCGATATCAATCAGGCGGCCAAGGCCACGCACGATCCGGTAGTGCCAGCGCAACGCTCCAAAGCGGCGCTGGCCAAGGTGAGCCGCCACACACTCGAAAATGGCACGCCAGCCCACAGCTTCGCCACCTTGATGGCGAACTTAACCCGACTTCGCAGATTCGTGGGGCAGAGTGAACTTAACCCTTTGATTCCCCCCATAGGTCTGCACTACACGAACGTAGCGCCCCCTGTGCGGTGGTGATTTTCGGCGGCGGTTGTGCCGGTAAAGACAGTTTCAACCGTTCCAGCAACAACTGTAATTCCGCTTCCGGCTCAATGTAGCGAGTCAGAGCCAACCCTCGACCACAGGTAATGGAGATGCATACGTCGATCATCTCACGCTACGCGCGCTCAAACCGGAGGCCAGGTGCTTGAGTCGGTGCCCAACCCCTTTCCTTCGTCGATATGTTTCTCAAAAGGTTTTCAAATGCCGCGATGAATCAGCAGCCCTAACCCAAGCGCAATCAATGCCGCGACGCCGATCAACCACCAGATCGCGCCCTTGGTCCGCTCCGATTCTTCGTCCAGCCGCGCCGTATCCGGCATGTCGGCACTGGACTGTTTGGTTTCCCCGCGCCGGGGCAGACTGGGCGCCTCGACGATGAAATGACTGCTCTCGAACACGAGTTGGTCGCCGGGGTGCACCCGTGCATCCTTGACTTTCACGCCATTGACGCCGGTGACGTTCGGCACGGCCGTGCCGCGCAGGTGGATCGCGTTACCGATGTTGTCGAGCATCGCGTGACGCGGTGCGATGCGCGCATCGTCGATGACCAGATCGCAGGCCGGACTGCGGCCGATAACGAGGCGACCGGCTACAGCGATCGCCTTGCCGAAATGACTGCCCGAAACCCCGCGCAACACGACATGTGGCGGATACACCGCGGGCACGGCGATCGGCGCCTCCTCGGGCACGTTCGTCTGGATAATGCCGTCCGTATCCGGCTTCAGTGCGATCACTACCGTGCCCAGACACAGCAGATCGCCACAGCGTAGCAAGGCTTTCTCGCGCACCGGGCGCGCGTTGACGTGCGTGCGCGCCGCAGGATCCAGCACATCCAGCACGATGCCGCGCGCATCGATCGTGAGGCGCGCATGCGCGGGCATCACGCCCGCGTGATTGAGGACCAGATGATTGCCATCCGCACTACCCAGACTCGCCGGCCCCTCATTCAGAACGACATCAGCATGTTCGCCGTTGGCAAAGCTCAGACGCATCGGATCGGCTACTCGGTGCACTCAACCACGCAGCGGGAAACCCGCGCCACCCATGCCGCGCATGGCGCCCGACATCTGGCGCATCAGCCCCTTGACGCCACCACTGCCGAGTTTGGACATCATCTTTTCCATCTGCTGATACTGTTTGAGCAGTCTGTTGACATCGGCCGGCTGCGTGCCCGATCCGCGCGCCACACGCGCGCGGCGTGAACCATTCAGCAGATCGGGGTGACGGCGTTCCTTCTTGGTCATCGAGCGGATGATCGCGATCATGCGCTGCATTTCGCGATCGTTGACCTTCGACCTGACCTGCTCCGGCAAAGAGGATACGCCCGGCAGCTTCTCGATCAGCGAGGCCATGCCACCCATGTTCACCATCTGTTC
Organism: Rhodanobacter sp.; assembly: GCA_031274955.1. Taxonomy (GTDB): domain Bacteria; phylum Pseudomonadota; class Gammaproteobacteria; order Xanthomonadales; family Rhodanobacteraceae; genus Dokdonella_A. Next base: position 4,883 of record JAISPQ010000225.1, on the reverse strand, counting down.
GAGTTGATCCCTCATGTCGTTGAGATCGAAACGCTTGCCCTTGATGACCTTCTCGGCGAGTTTGCGCTGTTTCTCCTGATCCACGCTCTGCTCGACCTGCTCGACCAATGAGAGCACGTCGCCCATGCCCAGGATGCGTTGCGCGATGCGGTCGGGATGAAACGGTTCGAGCGCATCCACTTTTTCGCCGGCGCCGATGAACTTGATCGGACGACCGGTGACATAACGCACCGACAGCGCCGCGCCGCCGCGCGCGTCGCCGTCGGTCTTGGTCAGCACCACACCGGTCAGCGGCAGCGCATCGGCGAACGCCTTGGCCGTATTGGCGGCATCCTGGCCGGTCATCGAATCCACGACGAACAAGGTCTCGATCGGATTCAGCGCCGCGTGCAGCGCCTTGATCTCGGCCATCATCTCCTGATCGACATGCAGACGGCCGGCGGTATCCACAAGCAGCACGTCGGCAAAATTCCTCTTCGCCGCATCCAGCGCCGCCTGCGCGATCGCCAGCGGATCCTGATCGGCACCCGAAGGATGGAACAGCACGCCGACCTGCCCGGCCAGCGTGCGCAACTGCTCGATCGCGGCCGGGCGGTACACGTCGCAACTCACCACCATGACCTTTTTCTTCTTGCGCTCCTTGAGCAGGCGCGCGAGCTTGGCGACGGTCGTGGTCTTGCCCGCGCCCTGCAAACCCGCCATCAACACCACCGCCGGCGGCGCAGCAGCAAGATTCAGATCGCTGTTGGCGGCGCCCATCACGGCGGTGAGCTCGTCGCGCACCACCTTCACCAGCGCCTGACCCGGCGTCAGGCTCTTGAGCACTTCCTGCCCGACCGCGCGAACCTGCACGCGCTGGATCAAAGCCTGCACCACGGGCAACGCGACATCCGCTTCGAGCAGCGCGATGCGCACCTCGCGCAGGGCTTCGCGGATGTTCGCTTCGGTCAGACGCCCCTTGCCGCGCAGACGCTGGACGGTGGCAGACAGGCGTTGGCTGAGCGACTCGAACATGGCGTACCGGGCAAATGAGAGAACTTGGGATTATACCCATGGCGCGTTCCCGAATATTGAACGCTGTGCCACACTTGGTACATGACCCTACTCGCCCTCGCCGCCATCGTGCTCTACCTGATCGCCGCCGGACTGCTCGCACGCCCGCTGCTCGGCGGCGCTGCTGCAGAGCGCTTGTCGATCGGCATTGCCGCAGTCGCCGTGCTCGATCACGCCAGTATTCTGCTGGGCACACATCGCGGCGAGTTGGATCTGCATTTCTTCGCCGCACTCTCGCTGGTGGCCTGTGTGATGGCCGCGCTGACGGTGTTGGTGAATCTGTGGCGGCGCATCACCGCGCTCGGCGTGATCGTGTTTCCGCTGGCCGCGCTCGTGCTCGGCGCGGACGTGCTCGCGGCGGCGGCCACTTCGCCGCAGCCGCTGGACTGGCAGATCAAACTGCACGCGACGCTCGCACTGTTTGCCTTCAGCGTGCTATTCATCGCGGCGGTGCTGGCGATCCTGCTGGCGATCCAGGAACGCGCGCTGCACCATCACCAGTTCGGCGGCCTGCTGCGCGCGTTGCCGCCGCTGACGTTGACCGAAGCGCTGCTGTTTCGCCTGATCGGCGCGGGCTTCGTGCTGCTTACGCTGACGCTGCTGACCGGCATCCTGTTCGTCGATAACCTGTTCAGCCAGCACCTGATCCACAAGACCGTGCTGTCGATCGCCGCGTGGATCGTGTTCGGCGTACTGCTGGCCGGCCGCCGGCGCTATGGCTGGCGCGGCCGCCACGCGGTAAATCTCACCTTGATCGGCATGGTGATCCTGCTGCTGGCCTTCTTCGGCAGCAAGCTCGTCCTCGAACTGATACTCCAACGGACTCCATGAGCGCCCCACACCAGTTCGTCCTCACCCTGTCCTGCCCCGACCGCACCGGCATCGTGGCCGCGGTATCGAACCACCTGGCGGACCACGGCGGCAACATCGTGGAAGCGCAGCAGTTCGGCGATCCGGAAACCGGACGCTTCTTCATGCGGCTGGTATTCGAAAACGCTGCACGCGAGTTGCCCGGCCTCGACGCCGCCTTCGCCGACTTCGCCCAACCGTTGCGCATGCAATGGACGCTGCGCAACCGCCATCGCCACCGCCGTGTGCTGTTGCTGGTGTCCAAGTTCGACCACTGCCTGGCGGACATCCTCTATCGCTGGCGCATCGGTGAACTGCCGATGGACATCGTCGGCGTGATCGCCAACCATCCGCGTGAGACGTACCGGCACCTGAATTTCGATGCGATCCCCTTCCACTACCTGCCGACTCACCCCGCCGGCAAGGCAGCGCAGGAAGCGGCGCTGTGGTCGCTGATCGAGCAGTCCGACACCGAACTGGTGGTGCTCGCGCGCTACATGCAGGTGCTCTCCAACGACCTGGCCACCCGGCTGGCCGGACGCTGCATCAACATCCATCACTCCTTCCTGCCGGGCTTCAAGGGCGCGCGTCCGTACCACCAGGCACACCACCGTGGCGTGAAGCTGATCGGCGCCACCGCACACTTCGTCACGGCCGACCTCGACGAGGGACCGATCATCGAGCAGGACATCGAGCGCGTCACGCACGCCGATACGCCCAACGACTTGATCCGCATCGGCCGCGATATCGAACGGCGCGTCCTGGCGCGTACCCTGCGGCTTTTTCTCGACGACCGCGTGCTGCTCAACGGCGGCAAGACGGTGGTCTTCCATTCCTGAAAACCTGCCCTCGATCTCTCATCCCCCCTCTCCCACGAGTGAGAAGGACAAGGCAGAGAGGGCATCACCTCACCGCTTCGATCGCTTCGGCGAGACGCTCGACCGCGACGATGTCCAACTCACCGATCTTCGCCTTCTTCGGCGCATTCGCCTTGGGCACGATGGCTTTCCGAAAACCGTGCGTCGCCGCCTCGCGTAGACGCTCCTCGCCATTCGGCACCGGACGGATTTCGCCGGATAGCCCCACTTCGCCGAAAGCGACGAGTTTGTGCGGCAACGGCCGGTCGCGGAAGCTCGATAGCACCGCGAGCAGCACCGGCAGATCGGCCGCGGTCTCCTGCACGCGAATACCGCCGACGATGTTGACGAACACATCCTGATCGTAGACCGCCGCGCCGCCATGCCGATGCAACACCGCGAGCAGCATCGCGAGGCGATTGTGTTCCAACCCGAGTGTGACGCGGCGCGGAATGGCCAGCGGCGAACCATCGACGAGCGCCTGCACCTCGACCAGCAACGGTCGCGTGCCTTCGCGCGTGACCATCACCGCGCTGCCGGCGGTCGGCTGTGCGTGTGCGGAAAGAAAGATCGCCGAAGGATTGGGTACTTCACGCAGCCCCTTGTCGCTCATCGCGAACACACCCAGTTCATTGACCGCGCCGAAACGGTTCTTGAACGCGCGCAGCACACGCAGGCGCGAGCCGGATTCGCCTTCGAAATACAGCACCGCATCGACCATGTGTTCGAGCACACGCGGCCCGGCGATGCCGCCTTCCTTGGTGACGTGGCCGACCAGAAACACGCTCGTGCCTGATTCTTTGGCGAAACGCACCAGTCGCGCCGCCGCTTCGCGCACCTGCGATACCGAACCCGGTGCGGCGGTGATCAATTCGGTCCAGACCGTCTGGATCGAATCGATGATGAGCACCTGCGGCTTGTGGTTTGCCGCTTCGAGGAGGATACGCTCGACCGAGGTCTCGGCCAGTGCCTGCAGGCCATCCAGTGCGATACCGAGCCGGCGCGCACGCGCGGCGACCTGCGCCAAGGATTCCTCGCCGGTGACGTACAGGCCCTGCACAGTACGACCCAGCGCGCCGAGCATCTGCAACAGCAGCGTCGATTTGCCGATGCCCGGATCGCCGCCGATCAGCACGACCGAACCCGCGACGAGACCGCCACCGAGCACGCGGTCCAACTCGCGGATGCCGGTTGCGCTGCGCCGTTCGGCCTCTGCCGCGACGACGGCCAGTGGCGTCACCTTGGCCGCATCCACCGCGCCGGCATAGCCGCTACGCGGATTTGCAGCGGACTTCCCCTGCACGACGAATTCCGTCAGCGAGTTCCACACGTGGCATTCGGCGCACTGGCCCTGCCATCGGGTGTATTGCGCTCCACATTCGCCGCAGACGTAGGCGGTTTTTGCTTTTGCCATGGGGTCAGAGCCTTTTGTGAACCCCTGCCCAGGAACCTGCATGCTCACATGCTGTTCGCTTCCCCCGCCTGCGGGGAAAACTCCGCAAAGCGATGAAGAGGACGATGGGCTTTTGCTCGTCATTCCCGCGAAGGTGGGAATGACGAAGTGGGTGGTACCTTCGCGAGAGTAATTATCTACCGGAAAAGCCGGCAGCTTTAAATCGGTGAGCCGTTCAAATCGACTTACGGGGTCGCTAACGCGGCCCCTCTATTCTTGCACCACCTTCCGGTGGCCACTCAACTTAACAGATTCAAACTGACCCATCCTCTGGTCTTCTCGTTCGCGCTCCTATATGCAGCTCCGGATCAACTCTTCGCTTCGCCCCACTGTCGATTCGACCTTCCCCAACTGAGTCAAGGACAGGCTCTGTCGAACCCCGCATGCGGCGTAAGCGTCGCATGTGACCACCTGACAACTTTGGCGGGACAACTCAAGCCGTAGCAGAACTTTCGCGTGCCAACTCCAGCGCGTGCGCGAAGTCGGGAGCAAAGCGCAACTGTTTGTTGTCGGGTTTCACGCCCATCTGAGCGAGGATTTGCCGCGGCTGTTCGCGCAAGCCGGAGAGAATCACTTGCGTGCCCTGACGTTCGCAGCGTTCCAGGAACTGCCGCAACGCGGCGACTCCGCTCGCGTCGATCAGCGGCACCAGGCGCAGGCGCAAAATGAAT
>JAISPQ010000154.1 GCA_031274955.1 Rhodanobacter sp. | reverse complement strand
GCTGCTTCTTCGCATCATCGTCCACGGGAACGCCCTGCGTCCACAGCTTGATCGGCACGCCGCCTTCGGGTTGTTCGATGTCGTAGTTCATGGTGTTTCCTTGGGGTGACTAAAGCGATGCCCCGCGGCGACAAGGGATGGTGAAACATGTTTCGTGCTCTACCCACTGAGCTACGGCTTACCTTTCGACAAGCCGGCGGGATTCGAACCCGCGACCCCGAGCTTCAAAGGCTGTAGTTCCACCGGCATTCGCCGCTTGACATTTCAAAAAAGATGCGACAAGGGGCGGCAAGACTTTTGCCATACCGGTTCCCCGGCATTGAGGGTTCGAACCTCTGGCGAGCCTGGATGTAGTCCTGCCTGCATTCGCATCAAACTTTTACCATCAAAGCGATGTTCCGTGGCGACAAGGGATGGTGAAACATTTTTCGTGCTCTAACCAACTGAGCTACGGCTTGCCTTTCGACAAGCCGACGGGATTCGAACCCGCGACCACGAGCGTGACAGGCTGTAGTTCCACCGACATTCGCCACAGAACATCGCGAAAAGGGACGCGACCAGGGATGGCAAGACGAATTTCGCCTTATGAGGGCGACGTCTCCAAGACCATGTAGTCTTGCCTGCATTCGCGTCAAAAACGTATTCCTTCCTTGGGTTGTATTCAAAATCCTGGCTTTTATTGCACAATCAACGGGATTTGCTCGATCTCCTCCACCCAGTGCTGCGCGCGGGTCTTGCCTTGGGCAAAGGCCGCGATCATCGTGAACACCGCATCGGAAAAACCGCCGACGTTCATGATGTCCTGCCGCTCCGCCGCCTGCGTGGTGGTGTAGGGCTGGATGTCGATGCACACCAGACGCGCCCGCGGGTTGCGCTGTTTGAGCGCCCCCCACTCGCGCAGGGTCTGCGTCGCGCCGCGCCGAGTCGCATCGACCCAGGACTCGTTGTCGGAGACCAGGATCACCAGATCCGCCTCTGCGCGCTCCTTGTTCAGCAGGGCCAGCGGCGCGCTGCAATTGGTTCCGCCGCCACCGATGGAGGCCAACGCTTGCGCGTTGGTCATCACGCAGTCGCGTGGATTCAACCGTAACGTGTTCACCACCTGCTGTTCGAACGGCAACACGCGTGCCTGCGGGTTCTTGCGCAACACCGCCGCCGTGACCAGCGCCGCCACGTCGATGCAGCGCACGCGGGTGGTAGCCGAGCCGCGACGCCCCGTGACCGGCGAACTCATCGAACCGGACACGTCCGGGCACACCACCACGCGGCCAGCGAACTCCGGCACGTTGGCCAGCGCCGCTTCCATCGCATCCTGCAAGGCTTCGCGCACCGCCGGCGGCACCGCGTCATCGCTGGCCTTGAAGGCCATCAGCAACTGGTACGGCAGCACGCGCGCCTTGGCAATGGCTTGCGGATCGCGCAGCTTGCCGGCGATGTGCTCGGCCATACCCTCGACCTCGAACACGCCATGGCGCGCGAAGGTGTTGAGGTTCTGCCGCAGCATCTGCCACGAGCCGGTACGCGCGATCTGCGCCCACTGGGCGGTGTTCAAATCCAGCGCGGTCAGCATCTGGAACGGCACGTCGGGCAACGCCAACGCATCGCCCTGCGCGCCCTCAGCCAGCGCTTGCTTGAAACGCTCGAAAGCCTGCGTCACTGGCGGCAGCGCCGCCGCATCGAAGGGCTTGCCGATCAACCAGGCGAACCAGGCTGCACGCCATGCCTGGCTGGGCTTGGGGTGCACCATTTTCACCACGTCGGCCAGCGATGGCGTATTACCGACGGCGGCGTTCAGCAGTTGCTTTTCGTTCGCCGACAGCAGCCACTGCTGCACCAGCTTCTTCGGCCGCGAGCCGAGCGACTTACGCCCCACCGCGCCGCTGCGCACGATCTGCACGAAGTTGCGCAACATCTTGCCGTTATCGATCACGCGGCCGAACACCTGCGCGCACAGGGTCACGTCGCGTACCGCGAGCACGGCGGCCAGCAGCGCGGGCATGTCTTTCATGTAGCCGGCCTGACGGGCGTAGATCGCGGTCTTGGCGATGAAGGTCGCATCAACCTTCTGCGCCAGCGCCAGCACCTCATCGAGCTGCGTTTCGGCCTGTGCATAGAACGTTGCGCTCAGGCAGCCGGTAGCAGCCAACTGCGCCAACTGGTGACGCTCGTCGAGTGCGTAGGCTGGCGCACCTTCCTCGTTGCGCGCATTCGCGGCGGGCAGCAGCATGCCGCGCAGCGTTTGGAAAATTTGAGTGTTGACCATGTTGTTCTCCTTAGGGTTTCGTTCGGAACGCCCTTCTTAGCTGCAGACAACGTGCCAACCCCAGCGGCGATACGCCGGATAGATACACAATACTTTGATTTAATTAATTTTTTTCTTAAGAATCCGTTCTAGACCCGCTGGGTAGATGGGGCTGAATCAAGAAATTTGCTAGAATAAAAGCTAGTTATTGATCTTTGTAGCCATGAACAAAAAAACCGTCGTCATCGGCTTTCTCGGCAGCAAACTCGATGCGGGCCAAGGCGCGGGGCGTTGGGCCAAGTGGCGGCCCAGCGTTTCGCTGCTACAACACGAAGACGCCACCATCGACCGCTTCGAGTTGCTGTACAGCCCCGCCCACGCCACGCTCGCGGAATACGTGCGCAACGACATGCACAGCGTTTCACCCACCACCCAAGTGCGGCTGGTGCCGATGGACATCCGTGACCCCTGGGATTTCAGCGAGGTCTACGGAGCGCTCTACGACTGGCTGCACGCATACCCGTTCCGGCCCGAGGCTGAACGCTACTGGGCGCACATCACCACCGGCACGCACGTCGCGCAGATCTGCCTGTTCCTGCTGGTCGAGACGCGCTTCCTGCCCGGTGTGCTGCTACAAACCGCGCCGCCTAAAAAACAGATGCCGGGCGCATACGGCAGCTACGTGCTGATCGACCTCGACCTTTCGCGCTACGACGCGCTCGCGCAGCGTTTCAACCAAGCGCAACACGACGCGCTGGATTTTCTCAAGAGCGGTATCGCCACGCGCAACCGGCAGTTCAACGCGCTGATCGAAGAGATCGAGCGTGTCGCGGTGCGTTCGCGCATGCCCATTTTGCTCACCGGCCCCACCGGAGTGGGCAAGTCGCATCTGGCGCGGCGCATGTTCGAGCTGAAGAAGTCACGCCACCAGGTCAGCGGCGAGTTCGTCGAAGTCAACTGCGCCACGCTGCATGGCGACGGCGCGGCCTCGACCCTGTTCGGTCACAGGAAGGGCGCCTTCACCGGCGCCGGCGCCGACCGCGCGGGCCTGTTGCGCACCGCGCACGAAGGCGTGCTGTTTCTGGACGAAATCGGCGAACTCGGGCTGGACGAGCAGGCCATGCTGCTCAA
>JAISPQ010000149.1 GCA_031274955.1 Rhodanobacter sp. | reverse complement strand
GCCGACTGCGTGCGGCGCGTGCTGGCCGAACACCGGCCGGACGCGATCGTCAATTTCGCCGCGGAATCGCATGTGGACCGCTCGATCGACGGCCCTGCCGCGTTCGTGCAGACCAATGTCGTGGGCACGCTGAACCTGCTCGAATGCACGCTGGCCCATTGGCGTGAACTACCGCCGCACCATCGCGATGCGTTCCGTTTTCTGCATGTATCCACCGACGAGGTGTACGGTTCGCTCGGTCCGACCGGGCGTTTCAGCGAAAGCTCGCCGTATCAACCCAATTCGCCGTATTCGGCCTCCAAGGCCGCATCCGACCATCTCGTGCGCGCGTTCCATCACACCTACGGCTTGCCGGTGCTGACCACGAACTGCTCCAACAACTACGGCCCGTTCCAGTTCCCCGAAAAGCTCATCCCGCTGATCATCCAGAAGGCGCTGGCCGGCGAGGCCCTGCCCGTTTATGGCGATGGCCGCAACGTGCGCGACTGGCTGTACGTGAAGGATCATTGCAGCGCGATCCAGCGTGTACTGGAGCTTGGCCGCGTCGGCGAGGTCTACAACATCGGCGGCGATGCCGAACGCGAAAACATCCAGGTGGTGAAGACGATCTGCACGCTGCTCGACGAACGCACGCCGCTGGCCGGTGGCCGTCGGCGCGAAACGCTGATTACTTATGTGAAGGATCGACCGGGCCACGATCGCCGCTACGCGATCGACGCCACGAAGATCAAGCATGATCTCCACTGGCGCCAGACCGAATCGTTCGAGTCCGGCCTTGCGCACACCGTCGATTGGTATCTGCATCATCAATCATGGGTGCGCCGTGTGCTGGATGGCAGCTATCGCATGGAACGGCTCGGCTCAGTTTGAATGGATTTTGACGAGAAAGAACGAACATGACGACCAGACGCGGCATCATCCTCGCCGGCGGCTCCGGCACGCGGCTATATCCGGTGACGCAAGCGGTCAGCAAACAACTGCTGCCGGTCTACGACAAGCCGATGATCTATTACCCGCTGAGCACCCTGATGCTCGCGGGCATTCGCGAAGTGCTGGTCATCAATACGCCGCATGAGCAGGCGCTGTTCGAGCGCCTGCTCGGCGATGGCTCGCAGTGGGGTCTATCGATCCGCTACGCCGTGCAGCCATCGCCGGAGGGTCTGGCGCAAGCGTTCCTGATCGGCCGCGAGTTCGTTGGCCGCGCGCCGAGTTGCCTCGTGCTTGGCGACAACATCTTCTACGGTCACGGCTTCACCGAACTCTTGGCGCGCGCCTCAACGCGCACGCAGGGCGCCACCGTGTTCGGCTACTGGGTCCGCGATCCGGAACGTTATGGCGTGGCGCAATTCGATGCGGCCGGCCGGGTGATCGGCCTGGAAGAAAAACCCACACAACCGCGCTCGAACTGGGCCGTCACCGGCCTGTATTTCTATGATGCGAACGTCTGCGACTACGCGGCCGGATTGCACCCTTCCGCGCGCGGCGAACTGGAAATCACCGATCTCAACCGGAAGTATCTGGACGCCGGCACACTGATGCTGGAACGCCTCGGCCGCGGCTATGCGTGGTTGGATACCGGTACGCACGAGTCGCTGGTGGAAGCCTCCAACTACGTCGGCACGATCCAGAACCGGCAGGGGCTCATGGTGTGTTGCCCGGAGGAGATCGCATTCCAGCAGGGTTGGATCGACACCGAACAAGTGCTGCGTCTGGCCGTGCCGCTGGCGAAAAACGCTTATGGCCAGTATCTGCAACATCTGGCAAAACAGGGCCGCGTGTCATGAGGATCGTCAAAACGGTATTGCCCGGATGCGTGGTGATCGAACCCGCTGTGCATGGCGATACACGCGGCTTTTTCTACGAGAGCTTCAATCATCAGCGTTTCGCCGATGCCGGTCTTGATCTTGCGTTCGTGCAGACCAACGTCTCGCGCTCCGCGCGCGGTGTGCTGCGCGGTTTGCACTACCAATGGCCGCATCCGCAGGGCAAGCTGGTCAACGTACTTGAAGGCGAGGTCTACGATGTCGCCGTCGATATCCGCGCCGGATCGCCAACGTTCGGCCGCTGGGCGGCGGCGATCTTAAGCGCCGACAACAAGCGCCACTTCTGGGTACCGGAAGGTTTTGCGCACGGCTTTGCCGTGCTGTCCGATGTCGCGACCTTCACCTATCAATGCACCGCGCTGTACGACCGCGCCTGCGATGCGGCCGTCCGCTGGAACGATGCCGACATCGCCGTCGACTGGCCGATCGGCGCGCCGTTGCTGTCGGAGAAAGACGCTGGCGCGCCGTTCCTTGCCGATGTGCCGCGCGAACGCTTACCGGTGTATGCGGTGTGAAAACCGTGTGGTTCCGACGATGAAAATCCTGCTGCTCGGCGCCAATGGTCAGGTCGGCCATGAACTAATACGCGCGCTGACATCGCTCGGTGAGGTCGTTGTTGCGACACGCAACGGCGAACTCGCCGATGGAACGCCCTGCCTGCCTGCGGATCTGAGCGACACCGCCTCGCTGGCGGCTGCGCTGGATGCCGCCGACGCGCGCGTGATCGTCAACGCCGCCGCGTACACGGCGGTCGATCGCGCCGAGGACGAAGCATCGCTGGCTGATCGCATCAATCATCGCGCGGTCGGTGAGATCGGTACCTGGGCCGCGCGACACGCGGCGCTGGTCGTGCACTATTCGACCGATTACGTGTTCGATGGCACCGCCACGCGGCCTTGGCGCGAAAGCGATCCCACTGCGCCCCTGGGCGTATACGGCCGCACCAAGCTCGATGGCGAGCACGCACTGCGAGTCAGTGGCGCGTCGCACCTGATCTTCCGCACGGCTTGGGTGTATGCGGCACGCGGACACAACTTTCTGCGCACGATGCTGCGGCTGGCCGCCGAGCGTGAGGAACTGCGCGTCGTCGCCGACCAGATCGGCGCACCGACTCCGGCACGCTGGATCGCGGACACGACGGCCACCGCGCTCGCGCTCTGGTGTGAATCCCACGCGCGTGCCGACCTTGGCGGCGTCTATCACCTGACCGCAGCCGGGCACGGCAGTTGGTGCGACTTCGCGACCGCCATCGTGCAGGGCGCGGCGCGGCGCGGTCTGTTGGCGCGCGCTGCGCGCGTCATGCCGATCGCCACGGCGGATTACCCGACGCCGGCGCAGCGGCCCGCGTATTCCGTGCTGGATTGCATGCGGCTCAAGAACGCATTCGGGCTAGAATTGCACGATTGGCGCGTGGGTGTGGATGAGGTTTTGGACGAGGTGGCGGCGCAAGTTGAGGGAACAGGGTAAAAGCGCCCCCTGCTTCGCCGTTCCCGCGCAGGCGGAACTGCGAAAGCATGGATGCCCAAGCGAACGGCGAAGCAGGAGGCGCTTTCCCCTGCTCTCCCTGCTCCCTCTTTTGGAGATTCACCATGCTCGTACCCGTAATCCTGTCCGGCGGTGCCGGCACCCGGCTCTGGCCGGTTTCGCGCAGCGCGTATCCCAAACCGTTCATGCGCATGAGCGATGGCGAATCGCTGCTGATGAAGACGCTCGATCGCGCGCTGCGGCTGGCCGGGGACGCTCCGGTGCTCACGGTCACGGGCCGCGATTACTATTTTCTGACCCGCGACGAATACGCGCGACATCCGCGCGCCCAACTCGACGCGCTGCCGTT
>JAISPQ010000222.1 GCA_031274955.1 Rhodanobacter sp. | reverse complement strand
GCACGCGCAGAATCGAGTGTCGTGCTGCTAGCGCATTGAGCGCTCTACGCAAATGGGTAGCATCCAGTCTGTCAAGAATACGAATACAAAAGCTTGCGTTATATAACCCACGCATTTCTTGATGCATTCGATACTGAAACCATAAACTGCGTTGAATGGCAGATAGTGGGTGCCAGATATCTTTCTCGTGCTTCATTGCCATCATTCCTAAAAGAAGCTATAGATAAATTCTATATATTAAAATCCAGCCCCTGTCATTACTGGTTTGATCATGTTGTAGGAAATTATTAGATGTACAATAACTTTTTAAGTGTACAAAAACACCTGCGGAGAGACTCAATGCAGTCCCCTAGACTCACTCTCTTAAGCATTGCAGACATTTCGACACTAGTCAACTTTGCATCAACCTTGTGACAATGTTTGTAATGTCATCGTCTAGTTTTCCTTAAAATAGTAAATTTATGCAAACATATGCGCTGCGCTAGCCACTGAAGCTGCATCAATATAACATTTGTACTCTTGCGCCAAGCAAAAGGCTTTGCAGGGAATAATTCACTGATATCAGTTAATTTTATTATAACGGTTGTAATACTATTATTTTTTTATAAAAAATAAATTTATGTAAACACAAAAACACCTTGGGCTACAGAAGCTTAGGCAAGAGCGTGAAACGCACCTTTCGTTCGCTCAAGATGGTCGATCTGAAGGCACGTCCGATTCATCACCGCACCGCTGATCGGGTGTGTGCGCATATCCTGCTGTGCATGCTCGCCTACTGCGTGGAGTGGCATATGCGTGAAGCCTGGCGCAAGCTGATGTCTGCCGATACCGATCAGGCGGCCAAGGCCATGCGCGATCCGGTAGCACCGGCGCAACGCTCCAAAGCGGCGCTGGGCAAGCTGGTCAAGATGATGAACCGTCGCGCGCTCAAGGACGGCACAACCAATGGCGGCACGGTCTCTTTTGATATCTGGAACCGTCGCGCACTCGAGAATGGCACACCAATCCACAGTTTCGCCATCTTGATGGCGAACTTGAACAGCCTCGCGCGCAACACTTGCCGCACACCCAGCGCAAGTACCCATGCGCCGACCTTCGATATCAAAACAATCCCAATCCGACCCAACACCGCGCGCTAGAGTTGATCAAACACATCCACTTGTAGACAGAAAGCAAAATTCGTATCTCGAGATACTAAGGATAAAATATGTTTAGTTCGTAAGCTTGATAAAAATGTAACAACAGTAACATATTGATTTTTAAGGAAATTTTTATAATTTGTTTATTCTTTAGTAACTCAGTATTGAGGTAAGCCCCTGGCTCTGCCGGGGGACTCACCCAGGTTTGACCTATACGACGGCCGTTGTAACTGTGAAATCTTACTCCCGCTCTTATGGCGCCCTTGAGGTGCTCACCAAATAATCCCCTGGCTTTTCCTGGAAGTATTTAACTAATTATGAGTAAAGGGGAATTTATCCAGCAGCTGCTGGAATATCTATCTATTATATTAGGTCTTCAAGAACTCGAGTGGATGAATTTTGATCATTGCATAGCCGCGGCAGCATACAGGTGAATATCTTGAGCCGCAGATACTCTTCGTCGCGCAGTCCATACGCTCGCCGCTGGATGACGCGCAAGATACGGGCGATTCATCCCCGGATCACATCATCGGGCCATCGGGCCACCACAAACAGCCTGCTAGAATTCATCTCTTCGTCTCAAAGAGCAGCTTCATGCAATTGGATCAGGTCAAGGCCGTCGTTACCGGCGGTGCTTCCGGACTTGGCTTTGCCCTCGCCCACGCTCTCGTCGCGCGCGGCGCGAAAGTTGCACTGTTGGACGTGAACGCCGACAAGGGCAGCGCAGCCGCGCGGGAACTGGGCGCATCGTCATGCTATTTCCGTACCGATGTCAGCGACGAAGCCGGTGTGGCCGATACTTTGAAAAACGCACAGGCCAAGCTCGGTGGTCTCAATACCGTGGTGAACTGCGCCGGCGTCCTGGGCGCCGGCCGCGTGCTCGGCAAAGAGGGCCCGATGCCGCTCAAGACCTTTGCGACCACGGTGACGGTCAATCTGATCGGCAGCTTCAATGTCGCCAAGGCGGCAGCGAACCTGATGCAGCACAACGCGCCGGGCGATGACGGTGAGCGCGGCGTGATCGTCAATACCGCGTCGGTCGCCGCCTACGAAGGGCAGATCGGCCAGGCTGCCTATTCCGCGTCGAAGGCCGGCGTGATCGGCATAACGCTGCCGATGGCGCGCGAGTTCGCGCGGATCGGCGTGCGCGTGATGACCATCGCGCCGGGCGTCTTCCACACGTCGATGGCCGATGGCATGCCCGCGCAGGTGTATCAGTCGCTGTGCGCACAGGTGCCGTATCCCTCGCGATTGGGCAAGCCCGAAGAGTTCGCCGACACCGTTGCCTTTATCCTGCAGAACCGTTACCTCAACGGTGAAACCATCCGCATCGATGGCGCCATCCGTCTGGCGCCCAACTGAGTAAATGCCCATGAAGGCTTCCGATATCAAGAAAGGCAATGTCGTCGAGCACGTCGGCAAGATCTACCAGATCCGCGACATCGAACGTAGCGCGCCGCAAGGCCGCGGCGGCAATGTCACCTACCGCCTCATCATGTACAGCGTGCCAGGCGGGCAGAAACTCGATATCTCGCTGCGCGCCGAGGACGAATTACGTGAGACCGAACTGACGCGCCGCGCAGTTTCCTATTCGTACAAGGACGGCGACGCTTTCGTGTTCATGGATAGCCAGGACTACACGCAATACACGCTGGATGCGGACGTGATCGGCGATGCCGCCGCGTACATCGTCGATGGCATCGAAGGCTGTTACGTGCAGTTGATCGACGAAGCGCCGGTCGCACTGCAGTTGCCGCCATCGGTCGTGCTGGAAGTTGTCGAAACCGCACCGGAATTGAAAGGCGCCACCGCAACCAAGCGTCCCAAGCCGGCGAAACTTTCCACCGGCATCGAGATTCTTGTCCCTGAATACATCACCTCCGGCGAAAAGATCATCGTCAGCACCCTGACCGGAGAGTTTTCGGGCCGCGCCTGAGTTGTTGCTCAAAAGGTTCTGTGGCCGCTGCGCTGAAATGGGGAAATCCACGGCATGAACTGGACTGAACACATACACGCGTTGCTCGCGCTGTATCGCGCGACGCATTACGACATCGCGCTCGATGACGGCACATGCGCAACGCTGCGCATCGGCCAGATGCTTCCGCGTGCGCTTCTCGATTGGCTCGGCGCCAGTTGCCTGGCTACTTATCTGACTGCCTGCAATCCGCATTCGCATCCCCTTCCCGAAGTCGAGAACGAGAAACGCATGAACACGCTGCGCCAACGTTTGCGGGCACTCCCATGCCGTGTGCTCGATGGCGTGGGCCACCTCCCCGGCGCGGCATGGCGCGAACCCAGCGTGTTCGTGGCCGATCTCCCGCTCGCCGATATCGATGCGCTCGCACGGGAATTCGAGCAGAACGCGGTAGTCACCGCCGCACCGCATGAAGCATGCCGCCTGCGCCTGTATCGCGCGGATTGGCCGTCTGTGATCGAAGCCGGCACGGACGTGGACTGGGTCGACCGCCCCATGGACGTGGTATCGCCGGCGACATGCCGCTAGCATGCGCGCGCCATGACGACTCCAGATTTCCACAAGTCCCCTGCCCTGTTCGAAGCGCGCGCGCTTGCCTTCGCACGTAACGACGAGCCGATCTTCGGACCGCTCGACTTCACGCTGAATGCCGGCGAGGTCGTACTGATCGAAGGCGACAACGGCGCCGGCAAGACGACATTGTTGCGCGTGTTGTCCGGGCTGCTCAACCCTACGAGCGGCGAAATTCGTCTGGACGGCGAGCCGCTGACGCTGGCGCGGTTGTCGCCGCGCGTGGCGCTGCTCGCACATCAGGCCGGCCTCAAGGACGATCTCAATGCACTGGAAAACCTGCATTTCGCCGCCGGTCTGCACGGTCTGCGTGCAGGGATCGCGCCGGAGATCGCACTGACCAGCGTGGGGTTGGATGGCTATGCGGATGTTCCAGTGCGCCAGCTTTCAGCCGGACAGCGCAAGCGCGTTGCGCTGGCGCGCGTGTTGCTCGCGCCGGTCGGTCTGTGGCTGCTCGACGAACCGTATGCGAATCTTGATCTGGACGGGATCCGTCTGGTCAATCGTCTGCTCGAAGAACACGCATCGCGTGGCGGGGCGGCGCTGATTACCTCGCACGGCGCCTATGCGTATACCTCGGGTACGCCGCGACGCATTCCGCTGCACCCGAAGACTGCCAACGCCATGTCTGGATCCAACGGAGCGCGCACATCATGAAGCCGGGCTCGACACGTGCGGCCTGTACCGCTCTGATAAAACGCGATCTGATCCTGATCTGGCGCCGGCGCGGCGATGCGATCAATCCGATTCTGTTCGCCTTGATCGTCGTCGCGCTGTTTCCGTTGGCGCTGGGACCGGAGCCGGAGCAGCTTCGGCACATCGCCACCGGCGTCGTCTTCGTCGCCGTGCTGCTCGCCGGACTGCTGGCGCTGGATACATTATTCCGCAGCGATTACGAGGATGGCTCGCTGGAACAACTCGTGTTATCGCCGCATCCGCTGTCCCTGCTGCTCGGCTGCAAGATCGCCGTGCACTGGTTCACCACGGCGCTGCCGCTGTTGATCGCCGCGCCCTTACTTGGCGAATTGCTGCACATGGATGGCCCTGTGCGCTGGGTACTGACCGGTGCGCTGTTTCTGGCCACACCGCTGCTCAGCCTGATCGGCGCGGTCTGCGTGGCGCTGACGGTCGGCATGCGCCGTTCTGGTATGCTGCTTGCTTTGCTCGTGCTGCCGCTCTACGTACCGGTGTTGATTTTCGGTGCTGGGGCCTGCAATGCGGCGGCACTGGGTCTGCCCTATCTCGCTCCGCTGCTCTGGCTTGGCGCGGCACTGGTGCTGGCGCTGGTGCTGGCGCCCTTGGCCTGCGCGGCGGCGTTACGGATTTCGTTGTCATGAATACACTTGTTTTGTGGTTCCACAAACTCGGTTCGCCGCCGACGTTTCACCGCCTCGCCGGTGCGCTGATGCCGTGGTTTTACGGCATTGCGATCGCACTCGGCGTGATCGGCATCTACGGCGGACTCGTACTCGCACCGCGCGATTACCAGCAGGGCGATGCGTACCGCATCATCTTCGTCCACGTGCCCAGTGCATGGATGGGCATGTTTGCGTATTTCTTCATGGCCGCAAACGCGTTCATCGCGCTGATCTGGCGCATCAAACTGAGCGAGGTGATGGCAATGGCCAGCGCACCGGCCGGCGCAACATTCACCTTCATCACGCTGGTCACCGGCTCGCTATGGGGCAAGCCGATGTGGGGCACATGGTGGGAATGGGACGCGCGCCTCACCTCCGAACTGGTCTTGCTGTTCCTGTATCTGGGTGTGATCGGCCTGTACCACGCGATCGAGGACCGGCGTCAGGCCGCGCGCGCGGCGGGATTTCTGGCGCTGATCGGCACGGTCAATATCCCGATCGTGCATTTCTCGGTGAACTGGTGGAACACGCTGCATCAGGCATCGACCGTGCGCCTGCTGGGGCCGTCGAAGATCGATTCATCGATGCTGTGGCCACTGCTGGTGATGGCGCTGGCAACGCATTTGTGGTTCTTCGGCACCTTGCTCGCGCGCACGCGCACGGGCCTTCTGGAACTGGACGGCGGCAAGGATTGGGTGCGTGCGCTCGTGCTGACTGACGGCACGCGTGCGGCGCCCGAAGCGACCGCGATAACGGAGCAGGCACATGGCTGATTTTTTTGCGATGGGCGGCTATGCGACTTACGTGTGGGTATCCTACGCAGTGTTCTTTATCGTGCTCGCACTCGATGCCTGGGCGCCGCGCGCGCAGCGCAAGCGCGTGATCGCCGAACTGCGCGGACGCCTGAAGCGTCGCCGCGCACGCGAGGAAGCCCCCGTATGACACCGACCCGCCGTCGCCGCCTGATTGCGATCTTGCTGGTGTTCGTCGCCGTGGTGATCGCCGCGGGCCTGACCGTGTTCGCGCTCCAGCAGAACATGACGTATCTGTATTCACCCAGCGAAGTCGCTGCTGGCAAGGCGCCAACGGAGTCGCGCTTCCGGCTTGGTGGTGTGGTGCTCGAACAGTCGATCCACCGCGCCAGTGATACGCTGAAGGTCGATTTCATCGTCACCGACCGTTTCAACGAATTACCTGTCGAATACACCGGCATCCTGCCCGACCTGTTCCGCGAGGGCCAAAGCGTCGTCGCCACCGGCGCGATGAAGAACGGCCATTTCCTCGCCACCGAAGTGCTCGCCAAGCACGACGAAACCTATATGCCCCCGGAAGTGAAAGACGCTATCGATAAGGCGAAGGAAGCACACAAGGGAACCTCTAAATAAGCGACTGCGCTCGGCAGCTTGCACGCCGGCGAGTGATACGGCAGTTCTTGGCGGGTTCACAGGCGCGGCACAGGGCCGCATCGGGTGGTGAATCAGGTGAAACGCTCCGCTGCGAAGGGCGCAAGATCACACGAGGGTTTTCCTGCAATCACTTCGCTGACGAGCAGACCGGTCACGGCCGATAGCGTGACACCGAGCATTCCATGGCCGGTGGCCAGCACCAGATTGTCGGTGCCGCGCGCGCGGCCGATCACGGGCAGGTCATCGGGGGTCATCGGTCGCCAGCCATACCATTCCTCGGTGACGGACGGCCCTTCCGGCTCGTGGAGATACTCGGCAGCGCCACGCCGCAGGGCATCCAGCCGCGTGCGGTTGAGCGTCGCGTCGTAGCCGGCGAATTCCATCGTGCTGCCGAGGCGAAAACCGGAGCCCCAAGCCGTCACGCACACGCTGCGCTCTTTCAACGTCATCGGAATACGCGGACTACGCGCCGGCCGTGTGTAGGTGATCGAATACCCCTTGCCGGGCTGAATGGGTACGCGCAAACCGATTTGTGCGGCCAGCCGTGGCGTCCATGCACCGAGCGCGAGCACGATCTCGCGACCGGCGAAATCGCCGGCCGATGTCGCCACTTTCGCGATGCGCGCGGCATCGCGCACGATGCCTTGCACGCACGCGCCCTCGACGATTTCTCCACCCTTCGCGCGTACGCTGCGCGCCAGTTCCGCCACGTAGCGATCCGGCCGCAGTTGCGCATCACCCGGATAAAACAGCGCACCGGCGACGCCTGGTTTCAACGCCGGTTCGCGCGCCAGCGTGGCCGCGCCGTCCAGTGTCTCGGCGGCGATCCCCACGGCCGCCACGCGCTCGTTCAGGGCGCAGGCGTGCACAAAGCTGGCGGCGTCGCGGTACACACTGAGCGTACCCAGCGCCGCGAATTCGCAATCGAGCTGCTCACGCTGCACCAGTTCTTCGATCAACGCGCGCGAGCGCACCAGCAGCGGTGCCTTCACGCGCAGCGCATGCTCGAAGTCTTTCCAGTTGCAGCGGCCGACAAAACCGAACAGCCAGCGCACAAGCGCGGGATCGAGCGTCGGCTTGATGCGCAGCGGCGCATCCGCTTTGAACAGCCAGCGCAGCCCATCACCGATCACACCCGGCGTCGCGAGCGGCATGGCATGACTCGGCGTGAGCGTGCCGCAGTTGCCGTGCGAGCTACCGCTGCCGACACCGTTCTGCTCCAATACAGTTACGCTACGGCCGGCTTGCAGCAGGTAGTACGCGCTGGCGAGGCCGATCACCCCGCCGCCGAGAATCAGTACATCCGATGTCCGGGTTGTCATCGGGTCATTGTACGGCATGCCGACAATGGTCCCGATGGGAAAGCTATG
The DNA here is from genome assembly GCA_031274955.1 of Rhodanobacter sp. Classification (GTDB taxonomy): domain Bacteria; phylum Pseudomonadota; class Gammaproteobacteria; order Xanthomonadales; family Rhodanobacteraceae; genus Dokdonella_A. The sequence continues at coordinate 6,772 of JAISPQ010000222.1, read as the reverse complement.
CTGTATACATGAGCACTTCGCCATCATCGACCTTGCATCCGTTGAACGTGGTCCCATGACACGTACCGTCCGCTTCTGGTTAGTGGTTTTCCTCACCGCATGGCTGACGGCCTGCGGTATCGTCCCCACACGCAAGCACTCGCGGCCGCTCACCCACACGCAAACCGAGGCGGCCAATGCCGTGCTGTTCCGCGCGATCGCACTGGTCGGCACGCCGTATCGCTATGGCGGCAATACGCCCGAGGGGGGATTCGATTGCAGCGGTCTGGTCGGCTATGTGTTTCACGATGCGGCCGGCGTGAGGCTGCCGCGTACCTCGACCGAAATGAGCGAACTGCCGGCGCGCAAGCTCGGCAGCAATGCGTTACGCTCGGGCGATCTGGTGTTTTTCAGGGAGGGCTGGCGGATCAGCCACGTCGGCATCTATGTGGGCGAGCGCCGCTTTGTGCATGCGCCCAACAGCGGCGGCACGGTGCGTCTGGACTACATCGACGCGAGTTGGTGGCGTGAGCATTTCGCCTACGGCAAACGCGTGCTTTGAGAAGTTTTTGAGAAACGACTCAGACGCTGTCGCATGCTGGCAAAGGAAAGCCTTGTGCCCCTAAGCGGTGCTGATTTATCAGTTTTAACGCCACCAGCCCAAGCTGCGCGCCAACGCACGACCGGTTTGCTTGTAGCCGTCTGAACTTAAGTGCGTCAAGTCGTGCCCCATGAGTGAGGGCGAGGCATAAAACCAACCGTAGCTGCCGCCCGGTCCGCCCATCAGATCTTGCCAGTTCCAGGTTACGCAGCCGAAATGTCTGCCGACTTCGCGTTGGGTTACTTCGATCTGCTGGTGAATGCGACCGAACATGAGCAGGTTCCGGCTCGCGCCACGGTCCCGTAATACACCACGGTCGGGTGGGCCAATCAGCACACAGGAAGCGTAGGGAAAAACTCGGCGCAGGTTGCTCAGCGCCTGGGTCAGCGTCGAGGCGTATCTGCCACGGTCAAAATGCAGATCGTTGCCTTCATTGGTGCCGTATTCCAGGATTACGCCGTCATAATTTACGCCCTGCAGGGATCGCCGCAGATAGTCAGGGTCGGCATTGGCCCAGCCGCGTATCGTGGCCGAAGGCAGACCGAAGACATCGAAGGTCAGCGCTGGCTGATTGACGTAATCCAGAACAAAGCCGTACAGCGTCACGCTGCCTTGGGTCAGCCGCAGCTTGATGGTGGAAATCGACGCATCGCCGCGCAGGGTCAGGGCTTGGCTATCGCTGCTCGCCTCCAGGGGAATGTGGCTTTCGTCGCCGTCATTGACCGACAGATCCAGTACGCTGTGGACGGACGCGCGATAGACGATGCGCAACTGGCGTATGGCGGAGCGGCTACTGGTACTGCGCAGATCGAGCCAGAGATAACTGTCCGGCCCGGCTACAGCCGTGCGGTTGGCCAATGCAGGGCCACTGGTCAGGGAAGGCGCCGAGGTATAGGACAGTTCGGTATTCCAACCCGGCCCCACACAGGCCGTGCGCAACTGCGGCAGATGGACATTCGCGCGTCCCATCGTGGGCGGTAAGTAATACGCGCCGATCGTGATGCCATCCATGCGCAGCGCCTCCAGCAGTGTCGGCATGAACGGGCCAGCAGCGATATGGCTATCGCCCCAGATGGCGATGTGACGGGGTTGTTCGGGGTTGCGCAAGGCCATGGCGGGGATGGTCTGCGGGTCGATCGACGGCTGCTCGCGAATCACCGTTTGTGCCAACGGGCCGAGTTCGGCGATGGTCGGTATCTGGGCGTCGACCGGGGGAGCCTCGCGAGGAGGCGGTGGTGTCTGCGGCTTGGGCCTGATGACCTGATTGGGGCATTCAAGGGTGCCCACACTGGGGGCCGATACGAAAGGCACCACGTGTTCGGCCGATTCGGCATGCACCGACCAGCCCAACGCCAGCACCATAAGCGCCAATCCTCGGATTCGCGCCATCTCCGAAAAGTTGCGGATTGCATCCATCATGGGGGAATACTGTCGGACGATGGTGCAAGGGGCTGGCATATGACTTTCAAAACGGTCGAGACGGGCCTGCCCATCAGGCACGCAGGCGAAAGCCGGGGGATATGCATATCTTCGTACGCGAGCGTGGTGAGTTTCGCAGGGGCCGTGACTTTCGTATCCGTCACGGTTTCCACTACCGGTACGAGGTGGCCCTTGCGCATGATTTCCGCGACGAAAACGCGCTGGCCCATGACATTCAGATGCACCCCATCGGAGACGAAATAATTCGGATGGCCATCCGATGCGCCGTGCCAGTCGACCACCACTACGTTTTGATAGTCGCTCGCCACATGATCGATCAATTCATTGTTGACATCCATCCAGCGTCGCGGCACGTGCGTGTTGACCAGGAGCACGCGCTTGGCATCCGTCAACAAGGACAGTATCTGCCGAAGCTGATCCTCGGTGATATAGCCATTGGTGCCCAGATGCACCAGCACCACCGGACGCAGATGTCCACTCTGGCTGAGCGCCTTGAACTGCTTCAATACATCGACCGCCTGCCAGCCCACGGTGGCATGCACATCCACCCCCTTGAGCGTTGCCGAGAGCAGACCGCTGGACCCCAATAGAACGGAGTCACCCACTGCCGTCAGATCGTTACCGGTATAGCTGGTCGTCGTATGCCGCTCGGGGATCGTGAGCATGGCTGGTGCGATATTCACGGATATATCCGTAGGCGCAATAACGGACGTCATCACAGGCGCCATCACGGGAGCGATGATGGGCATCGCCACGGCGGGCGTAATCTTGGTATCGACGTTCAGAACCGCACGAACATCCGGCGCGGGCATGCTGTGATCAGGCGCGTTCAGCAGCACGCTGGCTACGGCGCTGAAAGTGATCGAAACCCCGGCGAGCAACGCGATACCGCGCCGCCAAGCGAAACCGCGCCGTTTTGGCATGCGCAGATTGCGCCAGATACGTTCGAGCGCGCCATGACGTATCGGGGACTCGACATAGGTGTAGGAGAGCGCCGCGATGCCGATGGTCAGCACGATGCGGACCAGCATGACCATGACAGGCGGCAGTGTCGGCAAGTCGATGCCGGGTCGCGTCAGCATGAAGATGGGCCAGTGCCACAGATAAATGCCGTAGGAACGCTCACCGATCCAGCGCATGATGCGGTTATCCAGCCACAGGCCCAAAGCCGAGCCCGGATGCGTGGCCGCCGCAATCAGCGCAACACTGGCCACAGCCGAAAGCAGCAGCCCCCACGGATAAAGCCATGCGGTCTCCTCGCCGAGCAAAACAACCAGCGCCAGCATGGCTGCCAGCGCGCCCAACCCCAGAACAAGCGGTTTCCAGCCGTGCGCCGATTCAGTCGCCAGATGGTGGTTGGGTTGCCACAACAAGCCCAGCGCGGCGCCGAACAGTAATTGGAAGCCATGAGTATCGGTACCGAAATACAGCCGCGATGGGTCGGTTTGGCCGGGGTAACCGATCTTCGCCGCCGTCGCTGCCATCCATGCCACGGACGCCAACCCCAATGCGATGGTGGCGATGGCCATCCCGTGTCGGCCCAGGCGAGGCAGACCAAATATCACCAGTGGTGCCCACAGAAGATAGAACTGCTCCTCGATCGCCAGCGACCACAGATGTATCAAGAGCGGCTGCCGGCCCATGGACTCGAAATACGAGGTGTTGTGCCAGATCATCTCCCAGTTCGTCACGTAAAAAAACGAGGCCAGTGCATCGATCCGCAGCCGGGGCAGCGCATCGGTGGCGAACGATGCAGCGGCGATGACGATCGCGGCAATCATCAACCAGACGGCGGGCAGCAACCGCTTGGCGCGCCGCCAGTAGAACGGCCACAGCAAACCGGCGTTTTCGCGCTGGCGCTGATCGACCAGCAATCCGGTAATCAGAAATCCGGAAATCACGAAAAAAAGATCGACGCCGAGATAGCCGCCCCTGACCCATGGAATATCGGCATGGAACAACATGACGACACCGACCGCGATGGCGCGAAGACCATCAAGTCCGCGTAGCCGGGCCGGTTGTGCAACGGACTGACCGGCGGTATCCGCTACCGGTTCGTCTGGGCCGCTTTCTATTTCGGGTGATTGATCGCAGGTAAGCACAGCAGAGACTTTACGTGACACCCGGATGTCCCTTCCAGGCAAGGCAGAAGCGAGGGGGAGATCTCGCGAATTCCAGGATGCCAGCCTACCGACTGACGGAGGCGCAGTCATGTCTTTTCGATGGAAACTGAATGACTGGCTTTTCGTGTTTCAGAATCCATTCAAGAACCGTAGTGAGCGAAACAACGGGCGCGACGCCGCAGTGCAGGTTTTTTGGCTTTTGAACAGGTTTTTAATGTTGATGACCGCCCACGCCATGCGCATGGCCATGCGCGAGTTCCTCGGGCGTCGCCTCGCGGATATCAGTGATCTTGATATCGAAAGCCAGTGTCTTGCCCGCCATCGGATGATTGAGATCGATATCGACCACGCTGGATCCGACCTTCTTCACGACCACTGCGCGCGCGCCCTCTTCCCGCGTTTTCAGCACGGTAATCATGCCCGGACGCAGGTGGTCCGCATCTTTGAAGTATTTCTTCGACACGCGCTGCACGTGATCCTCACGGCGTTCGCCATAGCCATCTGCGGGCGGCACGCTCACCGCGAAGCGATCGCCCACCGCATGGCCCATCATGGCCTTTTCCAAGCCGGAGATAAGGTGACCATGGCCGATCAATACGGTCAGCGGTTCACCGCGTTCGCGCGAGGAATCCACCGGCTCCGCGCCACCATCCCTGACGGTGTAGTGAAAGGAGACCACTTTGTTCGTTTCGACGTTCACAGTGCTGTTCCGACAGGGAATATGCCAGCGTAACAGCTATTGCCGAGAAAGGGCTATCTAACAGCCATAAGATTTCCCTAAGCTACGGGCAATACCATTGCCAGTCTACGAACTCATTTTTTTGGAGGAGCATGACAGGTTTTTTCTTAACCAGGAGTTGGCGCGCTTGCGCCGTGGTGGTGGTTTTGCTGGCCAGATCAAACGGTGCGCAAGCCGCTGAAGTGCGGCTGGAGGCCGTGCACGCACAAAATCTGACGATACGCACGGAGTCGGTGGCGATGGCAGCCTCGCTGCCGCTGGCGCGGTTACCCGCGCAGGTAGTTGCGCCGATTGAATCGAGCCGCACAGTGAGCGCGCCATTCGCGGGCGTGATCGTTAGCGTGGCAGCGGATGAGGGCGCGTCCGTGAAGGCGGGGGCGTTGCTGGCGCAGGTGCAAAGTCGCGATTTTCTCACCGCCAAGGCCGATTTCGAGCGTAGCAGCAACGAGGCGGCGCTGGCGCAAACGCAGTCCCGGCGCGATGCGGCCCTACTTGATGAGGGCATCATTGCCCGCGCTCGCGCCGATGAGAGTCGCGCCCGCGCGGCGGATACGCAGGCACGGCTGGTGCAGGCGCGCGGCACGCTCGCGGGAGTGATGGCGTCAGCGAATGCGGGGCCGGGCGTGTACGAACTGCGTGTACCAGCGGGCCATGGCGGCAACCGCGTACTGCGCCGCCTGATCGCACCCGGGCAGGCGGTGGGCGCGTTCGAACCGGCTTTTCTGCTGGGCGCCGATGACAGCGTCGATGTGCTCGTGCAGGCGCCCGTGGCCTACCGCGCCAGCTATGCATCCGGTCTTGCCGTGCAGATGGATGACGGCGCGCGCGGCCATGTCGTCGCGGTGGCCGGCGCGACCGAGGCCGATAGCCAAACGGTGCGCTTGCGCGCGCATCTGCCTGCGGGCACGCACTGGCTGCCCGGCCAGCGCACCAATGTGCGGCTGGAATTACCCGCGCCCGCCGACGCGTTACGCGTGCCGGCAGCGGCGTTGCTGGCCGATGGCGAAGGCACGCTGGTGTTCGTCGCCGAGAACGAGCGTTACCTCGCCGTGCCGGTCGAGCGATTGGCGGTGGATGGCGAAAGCGCCATCGTGCGCGGCGCGCTCAAGCCCGGCGCGGCGGTCGTGGTCAGCGGCGCCAGCGCGTTGCGGCAACGGCTGGGCCAATGAGCCTAGGCTGAGAGACGCCACGCATGCTGATTCGTCTCGTCGAATTTTCTCTGGCGCAACGTTTGCTGACGCTGGCTGCCGTGCTGGCGCTGGCCGTGGCCGGCATGTTCGCCTACCGCGCGCTGCCGATTGATGCTTATCCCGACATTACGCCCACGCAGGTCAAGCTGATTCTCAAGGCGCCGGGCATGACACCCGAGGAAGTCGAATCGCGCGTGATCGTGCCGCTGGAAATGGAGTTACTCGGTTTGCCGAGCGCGGCTATTTTGCGCTCGACCGCCAAATACGCGATTGCCGACATCACCATCGACTTCACCGAAGGCACCGATATCTACTGGGCGCGCCAACAGGTTGCCGAGCGTTTCGCGAGTGTGCAATCGAGTTTGCCCGCCGATATTTCCGGCGGGCTGGCACCGATTTCAACGCCGCTGTCGGATGTGCTGATGTTCACCATTGAAGGTGGCGGCCTGGATCTGGCGGCGCGCCGTTCGCTGCTCGACTGGACGATACGGCCCGCGTTGCGCACCATCCCGGGCGTGGCCGATGTGAACGCGCTGGGCGGCAAGGGGATGAGCTTCGTGGTGACCCCCGACCGCGCCAGATTATCGGCGGCGGGTCTGTCGTTCCGCGATGTGGCCGATGCCATCAGCCGCAACAACCGTAATGATGGCGCGGGCCGTCTGGATGCGGGTGAACTGGCGGTGATCGTGCGTGCCGAGGG
>JAISPQ010000118.1 GCA_031274955.1 Rhodanobacter sp. | reverse complement strand
GGCGGCAAGATCGGCGAGAACCTGCGCAAGGCGCTGCCGCAGTTGCCGCTGTCGCGCCAACTCGCGACGATCAAAACCGATGTCGATCTGCCCGAGGGGCCGCGCGATCTCGCGCCGCGTGAGCGCGATAGTGCGGCATTGCGCGCGCTGTACCAACGTTATGAGTTCAATGCGGCGCTGAAGGAACTCGATGCGGGTTCGGCCTCGCCCGTCGCGCCGGACATGAGCCTCGCGCAGCCGCCGCTACCCCGCGAATTTGGCGTGCGTGGCATCGCGCCGCCGCCGGCCGCGACGACCGATCCTGCGCTGATCGGCGCTGGAACCTATGAGCTCATCACCACGCAAGAGCATCTGGATGCGTGGCTCGAAAAACTGCGTGCCGCGCCGCTGATCGCGTTCGATACGGAAACCGATGCGCTCGATCCGATGCTGGCCCGGATCGTTGGCATTTCGCTCGCGGTGACGCCGCGCGAGGCGGCCTATATTCCGCTCGCCCACGATTACCCCGGCGCTCCACCGCAACTGGATCGCGCGCAGGTGTTGGCGCAGCTCGAACCGCTGTTGGCGGACGCGGGCAAGGCCAAGCTCGGCCAGCATGCGAAGTACGATATCAACGTGCTGTCCACGCACGGTATCGCGGTGCGTGGTGTCGCGCACGACACGATGCTCGAATCCTACGTGCTGAACTCCACCGCTTCGCGGCACGATATGGATACGCTCGCCAAGCGGCATCTGGGTTACGCAACGATCCATTACGAGGACGTCACCGGCAAGGGTGCGAAGCAGATCGCGTTCTCGCAGGTGGATGTGGATACCGCTTGCCGTTATGCGGCCGAGGATGCGGACATTACCCTGCGTTTGCATCGCGCGCTGTGGCCGTCGCTTAAAGCCGAGCCGAGCCTGTGCCGTGTGTACGAGACGATCGAGATGCCGCTGGTACCGGTGCTGGCGCGCATGGAGCAGTGCGGCGTGCTGATCGACACGGCGGCGTTAAAGCGGCAGAGTCAGGAACTCGCCCGGCGCATGTACGAGTTGACCGAGCAGGCGTACGCGATCGCCGGACGCAGTTTCAGTCTGGATTCGACCAAACAGTTGCAGGCGATCCTGTTCGACGAGCTGCAACTGCCGGCGGTGCTGAAGACGCCGGGCGGCCAGCCTTCGACGAACGAGGAGGCACTGGAGGCGATCGCCGACCGGCACGCGCTGCCGCGTCTGATCCTCGATTATCGTGGTCTTGCCAAGCTGCGCTCCACGTATACCGAGAAACTGGCGCAGACCGTGAATCCGCGCACCGGTCGCGTACACACGAGTTATCACCAGGCCACGGCGGCGACGGGCAGGTTGTCCTCGTCCGATCCCAATTTGCAGAATATCCCGATCCGCACCGAGGAAGGCCGGCGCATCCGCCAGGCATTCATCGCGCCACCGGGATGGAAGATTTTCGCTGCGGATTATTCGCAGATCGAACTGCGCATCATGGCGCACCTGTCCGGCGATCCGGGGCTGCTCGCTGCGTTCCATGGCGGACAGGACGTACATCGCGCGACGGCGGCCGAGGTATTTGGCTTGCCGCCGGAACAGGTCGATGCCAACCAGCGCCGCGCGGCGAAGGCCATCAACTTCGGCTTGATGTACGGCATGAGCGCGTTTGGATTGGCGCGCCAACTGGGCGTGAGCCGCGGTGAAGCGCAGGATTACATGACGCGTTACTTCGCGCGTTATCCCGACGTGCAGGCGTTCATGGAGGCCACGCGCGAGAAGGCGCGTTGCGACGGTTATGTGCAAACGCTGTTCGGCCGCCGCCTGTATCTGGATTACATTCAATCGCGCAATGCCGCACAGCGTGCCGGCGCCGAGCGCGCCGCGATCAACGCGCCGATGCAGGGCACGGCGGCCGACATCATCAAGCGCGCGATGATCGAGGTCGCGGCCTGGCTGGCGGAACGCGCCGATTGCGCGCGCATGTTGATGCAGGTTCACGACGAATTGGTGTTCGAAGTGCGCGAAGATGCCGTTGCCGCGATCGTAGCCGGCGTGCGCGAACGCATGGAAAGTGCGGCCAACCTGAATGTGCCGCTACTGGTCGATACCGGCGTCGGTGCGAACTGGGATGAGGCGCACTGAAGGGCCGGGATTGGAGATTCGAGATTCGAAAAAGCAGGCTTTTTTTGGGAAACACCCATCGAAACGCAGACATTGCTGCTTGTGTGCTTTACTCCTTCTGCAAAAGGAAAAAGGCGCTTTTCCTCAATCCCAATCCCGAATCCCGGCTTATCCGCATGAATGCCCAGTAAACGTTGCGCGGGTGGGACTGGAAACTTTTCGCTCAAGAACGTATCTATTGTTCCGGGCGCGTGCGCAACCGCGCCCCCAATGGTTGCCTCTCCTCCCTAGAGCGCAACCGCGAAGGTCGGTTTCTCCCCAACCGGCCTTCCCCGCCCCGAGGGCTCCTCCCCAAGCCCTCGGGGCTTTTTTTTGACACAGGCCCTCAGCGGCGTGCCAACACGACAAGCTTCAAGTCGTCGCGGTGCGCGGGTTTGAGCGTGATCTGCTCGCAGACCAGGAGTCCGTGGCGCGGATGCAAGAAGTCGCGTTGGCCGCCTTCCCGCTCGAATACCTCCTGTGATGTCCAGAAACGTGCAAAGTCGTCGCTGGCGGCGGTCAGTGAATCGATCAGCATGCGCACGGGGGCGTCGTTCAGATGCCGGATCGAGTCCGCGCGAAACTCGGCGGCGAGACGTCGTGCGCGTGTTTCCCAGTCGACGATCAGCGTGCGTGCGGCGGGCGAGGTAAAGGTGAAACGCAGCAGATTGCGATCATGCGCGCTGTCGAGCCAGCCGGCGAAGAGATCGGTCGCGAGCCTGTTCCAGACAAGCGCATTCCATTGACGATCAAGCACATAGGCGGGCGCCTCGAGGAGCTGCACCGTGTTGGCCAGAGCGGCAGGGACATCGACGCCGGCTGAGCCCGACTCGGCCGGGTCACGCTGCGCGGCAAGTTCAAACAGGTAAGCACGTTCGGCACGCGATAGATGCAACACGGTGGCGATCCGTGCGAGGGCCTGGGCGGATGCGGATACGGGTCTTCCCTGTTCGATCCACGTGTACCAGGTTGGGCTCACGCCGCATAGTTGCGCGACTTCCTCACGACGCAAGCCGGGTGTGCGTCGGCGGTGGCCTGTCGGCAGCCTGGCTGTTTGTGGAGACAGGCGCTCGCGATGGGCGCGGAGAAATTCACCCAGTGCGCGGGCGGACGCGGGGGTTCCATGATTTTGCAGGGTTGGCAACGACATTCATCGCAAACAGGTAGTTTTTATACCAGGATAATATACTATATTGTACCCGTATAAGAAGGTTCTTATCGTGTCGTGGCGATCGCTGCGTTATGCGAGTCACCGCATCAACCGCATTGACGGTACCCCGACGGACTCGCAAGACCCCACCCAGGAGCCTTTCGATGAAACATCACGAGCACGTCGCCGATGCATTCGGCACGACCGCCACTGCCTATCTCACGAGCCCGGTGCATGCGACCGGCGCCGATCTGGAGAACCTCGCCGCCACCTTCGCGGCCACCTGCGGCAACGCACAGGTGCTCGATATGGGCTGCGGCGCGGGCCATGCGAGCTTCGCCGTGGCGCCGCATGTGCATGCAGTGGTGGCCTACGACATCGCGCTGCCGATGCTCGAAACGGTCGCCATGGCTGCGCAGGAACGCGGTCTGACGGCGATCCGCACCCAGCACGGCGCCGCCGAGTCGCTGCCGTTCGCCGCGGCATCGTTCGACTGGGTCATCAGCCGTATGAGCGCGCATCACTGGCGCAGCGTGCCGGCCGCGCTGGCCGAGGTGTATCGGGTGCTGAAACCGGCGGGAAAACTGAAGTTCATCGACATTGCAGGTATCGACGACCCGCTGTGCGACACGCATATCCAGGCCATCGAACTGTTACGCGACGGATCGCATATTCGCGACTATCGCGCCGACGAATGGCTGGAGATGCTGGATGCTGCGGGGTTCAGTGGCACGGTGACCCAGCGCTGGCGTATTGCCATCGATTTCGATACCTGGGTGGCGCGCATGCGCACGCCGCCCGAACGCATCAGCGCAATCCGCTCGCTGTGGGCACGCGCGCCCGATGAGGTGCGGCACTACTTCGATGTGCGCAGCGACGGCTCGTTCCACCTGGATGTGCTGATGCTGGATGCGACACGGCGCATCAACCTGCAGGCGACGTGAGCACCGCATACGACCACCTGACAGCTTTGGCGGGGCACCGCGGGCTGGGGGGAGATAATTAGACAGGTTCTGAATGCCGGACGAGGTTCCAGAACCGATGCGAGAGCAGCAGCGCGGCCATGCTCAACCCTGCGATCAATCCGATCCACATGCCACGTGCGCCCAGTCCGCACGGGAAGGCCAGCCACCAGCCGGCCGGCATGCCCACGCCCCAGTAGGCGAACGCGGTGATGACCATCGGTATGCGCGTGTCCTTGAGGCCGCGCAGCGCGCCGTTCGCGGCCACCTGCAAGCCATCGGAAAACTGGAACAACCCGGCCAGCACCAGCAGTTGCGCAGCGATCGCGATCACGGCGACGTCGGTCGTATACAGCGCGGCAATCCGCGCCGGAATCCACAGCATCAACGTGGCCGAAACGCTCTG
>JAISPQ010000092.1 GCA_031274955.1 Rhodanobacter sp. | reverse complement strand
CCATTGCTGTCGAGTTTTGCGTGTGCGGTTCCCGGCATCATGGCCACGCGCAGCATCGCCGATCCGCGCGAGCGCCTGACCACGATTCTGGTGGCGCCGCTGATGACCTGCTCGGCGCGCTTGCCGGTGTACACCCTGCTCATCGCGGCGTTCATTCCGCAGCGCGCGGTGCTGGGTGTATTCAACCTGCAAGGCGTGGTGCTGTTCGTGCTGTATCTGGCCGGCATCATCAGCGCGCTGGCGGTGGCCTGGATCATCAAACATCTGCGCACGGACAAGAGCGAACATGCGCTGATCATGGAATTACCGTCCTATCGTCTGCCCAATCCGCGCGACATCGCGCTCGGATTGTGGGAACGCACCGTGATTTTTCTGCGCCGCGTCGGCGGCATTCTGCTCGCGCTGACCGTGCTGCTGTGGTTCTTGTCGAGTTTTCCGGCGCCGCCGGCGAATGCGCCGCTGCCGCCGATCGACTACAGCTTCGCCGGCCGCATCGGCCACTGGATCAGTCATGTGTTCGCTCCGGTCGGCTTCAACTGGCAGATTTGCATCGCATTGATTCCAGGTCTCGCCGCGCGTGAAGTCGCGGTGTCATCGCTGGCCACGGTCTATGCGATGTCCTCGCAGAGCGACGCCGCGCAGATCGGCGCCACGATCGCCTCGCACTGGAGTCTGGCCACGGCGCTGTCGTTGCTCGCGTGGTACGTGTTCGCGCCGCAATGCGTGTCCACACTGGCGGTGATCCGCCGTGAGACCAATTCCTGGCGCAACGTGTGGATCGCGGCCGGCTATCTGTTTGGGCTGGCCTATCTGGCGTCGTTCCTCACGTATCAGATCGCGAGGGCGTTCGCATGAGCGTGGCGCTGCTCGTGCAGGCGCTGCTGGTCGTGCTCATCGTCGGCTGGAGCATGGTATTCGCCGCGCGTCGCCTGCTGCCGGTCACCAGCCGCCGTGTATGGGCGCGTCTGCTGGATGCGCTGGATCGCCCCGCCTTGCCCGCGTGGGCGCATCGTCTGGTGAATCGCCTGCGGCCGCGCGGCACACAGGGCGGAAGCTGTGCGGATGGCTGCTCGGCGTGCGGCGGCTGTGCGGCTGCGGCGCGCGCACCGGCTGAAGAGCATCCGTTAACGTTCCGCCCACGCGAGAAAAATTGAGCAATCGTTGCGTACACTCACGCGATGGATAGGCTCCCCCTGCATCAGGACAGCGCATTGCGCTTGCGCGCGTCGCTGTATGCGTTGATCCGCGATTTCTTTGCCGCGCGTGATGTGCTGGAAGTCGAAACGCCGATCTTGAGTGCAGCCGGCAACACCGAACCGAACATCGAGAGCTTCGGCACGCTGTTTAGCGGCCACGCGGACGCCGGCGCACGTGAGCGTTGGTTGCGCACCTCGCCGGAGTTTGCGCTCAAGCGCCTGCTCGCGGCGGGCGTTGGTGATTGCTACGAACGGGGGCGCGTGTTTCGCAATGGCGAAGCCGGGCGGCGGCACAACCCCGAGTTCACGATGCTGGAGTGGTATCGCGTGGGTTTCGATCATCGCCGCCTGATGCGCGAGACGAGCGACCTCGTGCGCGCGGCGCTGGCCCTGGTCGGGCGTGATGCGTCCGTGGTCGAAATCAGTTATCGCGATTGGTTTCTAGCCGGGCTGAGCATCGATCCGCTGTGCGCTGCCATCGAAACATTGCAGCGGCCGCTGGAGGATTCGCACATCAATGCTGACGGTCTGACGCGCGACGACTGGCTCGACCTGCTCATCACGCACCGCCTGCAGCCGGCATTGCCGCGCGAGCGCATCACGCTGGTACACGATTTCCCCGCGACGCAATGCGCGCTGGCCAGGATTCGCGACGGCAATCCACCGCTCGCCGAGCGGTTCGAGCTGTACCTGGGCCCGCATGAAATCGCCAACGGCTATCACGAACTGACCGATCCGGTCGAACAGCGTGCGCGTTTCGAGAACGACAACCGGCGTCGCCGCGCACGCGGTCAACGCGAATTGCCGATCGATGAACGCCTGCTGGCGGCGCTGGCGAACATGCCAGCCTGCGCCGGTGTCGCGCTGGGTGTCGATCGGTTGTTGATGGCGATGGTAAAAACCGACGATATCCGCGATGTGCTGGCGTTCGCCTTTTCAGATGCATGATGGCCGGATCAGAAATCCAACCCGACCGCGGCGCATAAATAGTCGATCATCGGCGCGATGCGCTTGAACGAATCGACGAGGAACGGTTTGAGTTCGTCCGAGCAAGCCATGGCATCGGTGAAGTCTTCGCCTGCTCCGAAATTCTTGCGTTTGATGTCCTGGATCAATTCGTGTGCCGGATCGAAGCCGCGTGGCGGCCGCGTGAGGCTCTCACCCCAGAATTCGAAACGCGCACGGAATGCCTTGGCGTGCGTGGCTTTTTTCCACGCCGCCGGGTTGTCGGCGAGGAACTCGCGGACCTTCTTCAGCGTAGACGGTTCGGGATGCCAGATACCGCCGCCGACGAAGCACCCGCGCGGCTGGATGTGCATGTAGAACGATGGCGCCTCGATTTCACGCCGGCGTTCGTGTGCGAAGCGCGCGCCGGCCCAGGTCTTGTAGGGCGTCTTGTCGTGTGCGTAACGCGTATCGCGATAGATACGGAACAGCGAACCCCCCTGTGCGCGCGGATCGGCGCGGTAATGCGCGCTGATCTTTGCCAACGGCTGTTGCAGATCGGCGATCAACTGCAGATAGGGCTGGCGTACCGTGTTTTCATAGCGCGCCTTGTTGGCCGTGAACCACGCGCGGTTATTGTTTGCGGCGAGGTCGCGCAGAAATTTGAAAGTGGCGGGTGTGAAGTAGGCGGAGGGCATGGCGAATCCTCAACACAGGACGGCGCATTGTATTGCCCGAGGCCAGCGCAGTTGCGCGTGAAAGAGGCAGGGAGCAGGGAGCAGGGAGCGGGGGAAAGAAGCTGTCACCTCTCCTTAGCATTTCTCCCTCGCGAAAACACTCCCTGCTTCGTCATTCCCGCCTTCGCGGGAATGACGAGGTGGGAGGTGCTCACACGAGAGCAACGACCGCTCTTTCATCATTCAGGGTGGCGCAAACCACCATGCTCGTTAGTACTGGCGGCGCTCTCCAGCCAGCCCGTGGTCTGTCACCCTTGCCGCCGCCTTGTTGCATACCCCGCGCCCGCCGCCACCATCAACGCCAGCAGCGTCAGCATCCAGCGCGAATCCACCGGAGCCGGAACCGAGGGCGAGGCCGGAGGGGCCAGCGTGATGTTGCTCACACACCCCGGATCGCCCACCGCCGGGCATTCTCGCGGCGGCGTGCAAATGCCGCCGCTGCAGGGCGGCGGCTCCGGGTTGCACACCGGCGTGCCCGTCAGCGAACACCCTTCCGGCAGCGTTGCGTAGTACAACTGGTTGATGATGCTGGCGTTCGCCGGCAACGTCGGCAGCGTCGTCACCGTGAACGTCATCTGCGCCGGCGCGCCGCTGGCGATGGCGGAGGTAATCGTGATCGTGCAGAGCGTGCCCTCCGGATCGCCCGCCGTGCAACCCGTGATCGTGGCCGACGTACCGGACAACGGGGTAAAGCTGGTGAAGGTCGTATCGGCCGGCACCATCGCGTAGAAAGTGTAGCCTCCAGTCCAGGGTGCGCCTTGCGTCGTATCCGTGGCCGTCAATGTATAGGCTATCGCCGTGCTCGGCTGCACCGCTGCGCTCGGTGTGGATTGGCTCAGTACCACGTTGGGCAGCGTCGTGGGCCACGCCGTGCATGCCGGATCACCCGTGTGGCAAGCCGTTGGCGGATTGCTCGGCGGTGGCTCCGGGTTGCACACGGGCGTCTCCGTCAGCGCACAACCCGGCGGCGGTATGGCGTAGTACAACTGGTTGAAGATTTGGGTCGGGCCCGGCTGTAGATTGTCCGTGGTTACCGTGAACGTCACCTCGGCCGGTGTGCCGTAGGCGATGTCGGAGTGGATCGTGATCGTGCACTTCGTGCCTGCCGGTTCGCTCCCCAAGCAGTCCGTCTGGGCATTAATTCCACCCTGCGGCGCCAGGCTGGTGAAGATCGTATGAGCCGGCACCACCTCGTAGAAAACGTAGTCCCCGGTGTGCGTCACGTCCGGTGTCGTGTTGGTGGCGGTCAGTGTGTAGTTAATCGATGTACTCGCCCTCAGTGTGGCGACGGCGGTGGTCTTGGACAGCATCACCACACTGCTGGGTTGGTTGGGAACATCTTGTCCCAGTGTGGCGCCATCGAACGCCAGACCGCTGTGAAGAGATGCGTCCGACCAATTGGCGACGCCGAATTCCAACTGGTAAGTGCCGGTTGCCGGAAGGGGGTAGGTCACATGAACCCAGCCCGTATGACCGCAGCCTGAGCCGAAGCAATCCCCCGAGCTACTGCCCAGTGGCGACCAAACCGTTCCGGCCAAGATGGGTGCGGATGCCGGGGTCAATGTCACACCGGGAGGGAGAGGCGGCATGCCTTGTCCCGGCACCGTAGCGCCGGATGACTTGGTGCGTGAGGTAAACAGCATCGCCTTTTCATTGCCTGCATCATCCAGCAAACGCGCCCATGCATAATCGGCCATGCCTGCGCCATCCGAGCTGACGTAGTTGAAATAAAAATCCAGCGTTGCCCCGGCATTCGCCGTAAAGAACTCAGAGGCGATTTTTGAACCATTGGTTGTTTTATCTCCGCCAGCAGCAGCCAGCGAAGCCTTGATGCTGGCTGGGGCAAGGCCATACTTATTGCTTCCACTCGTGGACACCCAGCCGTATGAGGTCGTTCCCGCCACCGGTGAAAGCGTCACCGTACCATCTGCCCCCAAGGTGCCGCAGCTACCCGTGCATGTCCAGCCCGCGAGATCCATCGCGAGCGCAGGCGGAGGGATCAGGGCTATTAGTAAAAACCCACAGCAAAAAGCCAGTAGAAGATAGTGATAAAGAAAGCGTGTTATTCTTGACTTGGGTAATGATGAAAGGTGGCCGTTGGTTATTGATGAATCATTTTCAGGGAGATTGAAAAGATTTATTTGAATATTATTCATATACCATTCTCCAATTTATGATTGACGGTGCCAAGCTAGTATGATGTGTGCGCCTGACCAGTCTCACCCAAGGCGGTCGCATGGTGCATCAGGTTCGAGATGCGCGTTGCCGAAGCCGCCTACCGCTTCAACCGGCGTTTTCATCTTGCCAAGGCTGCATCGGCTGTTGCGCACGATGGCGCTCTGTGCGCCTTGTGCGGAACCGTGCTTGTGGTTGGCAGGAAAATTTCATCGCTGAGGGTTGGGGGTAATCAGGTTTGTGCATATGGGGATCTTTTATCGGCGCAAGTATTCTCGACAAACAAAAACATTGCAAGAACCAAGATGTGTCGAGGAAAGCTCCTGTTTTTTTTGATTCAGGTTTGAGCCTGGAGCGGGTCGAAACACGACGGGGCGTCGATGAAAAAGTAAATGAAAATGTATTTGTTTGCAATGTAAAAACAGGTATGTGATGAGAAAATCATTGGTTTTTCTAAGTTCATATTTGAGTTCTGAGATGGGTTAGGTCGAAACGCTATGAAGCATCGATAAAAAGGTAATGAAAATGCGGCCGCTTACAATTGGCGGCGCCTGTCATAGAGGGGCTGCTGTTGTGTTTATCTGTGAGCTGAGCCAACGTCGTCGCGCGCAACAGGGTGAAACAATTTTTGGCGCGCTTGGCTGCCGTGCCGTGCGGTGTTGAGGTCGCTCAGTGCGAGTGCTTGCGTCTTCAGGCTGTCAAGGGTGATACCGTCGCGCAAGCAGGAATCCACATCGGCCAAACTCGCCAGTTTGTCGTACGGCTTCATCGCGTCTTTGTGTGGATAGATGCGCTTACGCCTCGTTCGGGCAGGAGCGATCCTCCGGCGGTTGACGCCCAAGAAAAACGTGAAGATGGATTTTTTGTCCACATCGGCTCAGTACGGGGCGTAAAATCCGCTTTCACCCAGGAGGATTTCATGAACACGATCACATCTCCCGGCGCACGTTTTCGCGCCGCCGTTGCCGAAGAACATCCGCTGCAAGTCGTCGGAACCGTCACCGCCTACGTCGCGCGCATGGCGCAGCGCGTCGGCTTCAAGGCGATCTATCTGTCCGGCGGCGGCGTCGCCGCCAATTCGCTGGGCATACCGGATCTGGGCATCAGCACGATGGAAGACGTGCTCATCGACGCGCGCCGCATCGTCGATGCGACGCAGATGCCGTTATTGGTCGATATCGATACCGGCTGGGGTGGTGCGTTCAACATCGCGCGCACGATCCGTTCTTTCATCAACGTCGGTGTCGCCGCCGTGCATCTGGAGGACCAGGTCGGACAGAAGCGTTGCGGTCATCGGCCCGGCAAGGAAGTGGTGTCCAAGCAGGAAATGGTTGACCGCGTAAAGGCGGCGGTGGATGCGCGCAGCGATGCGGCATTCGTGATCATGGCGCGCACCGACGCGGCGGCGGTCGAAGGCCACGACGCGGCGATCGAACGCGCCGTGGCTTATGTCGAGGCTGGCGCCGATATGATCTTCCCCGAAGCGATGAAGACGCTCGATGACTACCGCCGCATGAAGAACGCGGTGAAAGTACCGATTCTTGCCAATCTCACCGAGTTCGGGCAGACGCCGTTGTTCACCACCGACGAATTACGTGCGGCCGGCGTGGACATCGCGCTGTACTGCTGTGGCGCCTATCGCGCGATGAACAAGGCTGCGTTGAATTTCTACAAGACAGTGCGCCGCGACGGCACGCAAAAGGCCGCGCTGCCGACGATGCAGACGCGCGACGAACTGTACGATTTTCTCGGCTATCACGCCTACGAAGAAAAGCTCGATACCTTGTTCGCCGCGTCCAAAGAGTGATGCGGGCCCAATCAATCCAATGTATGAGTAAATCATCAACGGACGGCGGAACGCTGCTCCGGGTACTACGGAGAGTGAAATGAGTGAATCGGTTCTTCCAAAAACCAAGAAGTCGGTGGAATTGTCCGGCGTGGTGGCCGGCAACACGGCGCTGTGCTCGGTCGGTCGCAGCGGCAATGATCTGCACTATCGCGGCTACGATATTCTCGATATCGCCATCACCTGCGAATTCGAGGAAATCGCGTATTTGCTCGTGCACGGTAAACTGCCGAACGTGCCCGAACTGACCGGCTACAAAGTCAAGCTGAAATCGCTGCGCGGCATTCCGGCCGCGGTGAAAACCGTGCTCGAACAATTGCCTGCGTCCGCACATCCGATGGACGTGATGCGCACCGGCGTATCTGCGCTGGGCTGCGTGATGCCGGAAAAAGACGATCACAATCATTCCGATGCGCGCGATATCGTCGATCGTCTGCTGGCGAGCCTGGGTTCGATGCTGCTGTACTGGTATCACTACGCCGTCAACGGCAAGCGCATCGATGTGGAAACCGATGACGATTCGATCGGCGGGCATTTCCTGCATCTGCTGCATGGCAAGGCACCCAGCCGCCTGTGGGTGCGTTCGATGCACACCTCGCTCAATCTCTACGCCGAGCACGAGTTCAACGCATCGACATTCACCGCGCGCGTGATTACCGGCACCGGCAGCGACATCTATTCGGCGATTGCCGGCGCCATCGGCGCGCTGCGCGGTCCCAAACATGGCGGCGCGAACGAGGTTGCTTTCGAAATTCAGAAACGCTACGACACGCCCGATGAGGCCGAGGCCGATATTCGCGCGCGCGCGGCGCGCAAGGAAGTCATCATCGGCTTCGGTCATCCGGTATACACGGTCAGCGATCCGCGCAGCAAGGTCATCAAGGAAGTCGCGCGCGAACTGTCGGTGGCGCAGAAGAACACGATGATGTTCGATATCGCCGAGCGGCTGGAATCGGTCATGTGGGACATCAAGAAAATGTTCCCGAACCTCGACTGGTACAGCGCGGTGAGCTATCACATGATGGGCGTGCCGACCGCGATGTTCACACCGCTGTTCGTGATGGCGCGCACCTCCGGCTGGAGCGCGCACGTGATCGAACAGCGTGCCGACGGCAAAATCATCCGGCCAGGTGCGAATTACATCGGTCCGGAGGATATGCCGTTCGTCCCGATCGAAAAACGGCCATAGCGTGAGCAGGGGCGCGATCCTTCCAACGGTTCGCGCAGCCTCTTTTCTGGCGCATCGCTTGGACTCGGCCAGGATGCATGGGATTGAACTTCCGGATCGGTGTCCCATCTCATCAGGGTCTGTTAACAATAAGCCAGGCGCGCTTGGTTTATTGTTGGCAAGCCGTTCTACCCACAGGAGCTTCAGGCCATGTTTGAAAAAATCGTCATGAAACTCATCCTGGCTGCCTGCATGGTGGTCGGCACCGTTGCCTGGGCCGCCGCGCCCTCGATCGATCAGGTGTATCAGGCCGCCAAGGCGGGCAACTATACGCAGGCGCAAACCATGATGGATCAGGTGTTGCGCGAGTACCCCAACAGTGCCAAGGCGCACTTCGTCGAGGCCGAGTTGCTGACCAAGCAGGGTAAACTGGCGGCGGCTCGCCATGAATTCGATACCGCGCAGAAACTGGATCCGAGCCTCTCCTTTGCCAAGCCGGAGGCCCTCCAGGAGTTGAAATCCCGGTTGGCCGGCGGCAGCGCGCCGGTGCGGCCAATAGGTGACGGGCAGGCGCAGGCAGGCAGTATGCAGATACCGCCAACCGCTGGCGGGCAGGCGCAAGCAGGCAGTGTGCCGGTACAGCCAGCCAATGGTGGGCAGGCGCAAGCAGGCAGCGTGCAGGTGCGGCCAACAAACGGCGAGCATAGGTCGTGGTGGCCCATAAACGGCGATGAAATATCGTGGTGGTCCATCATGGCGGTGGTGGTTGTCGTCGCGGTGGCCATGATGTTCGTACGTCCGCGCAACCGGGATACGGGTGGTTATCGCCCCGACATGCCTATGCCCGGCAATCCGGCGGGTCCCACGGGCTATGGCCCGGCGGGTCCCATGGGCTACGGCCCGGCCGGCCCCATGGGCTACGGCCCTGGTGGGGTCCCACCGCAGATGGGGGGTGGCATGGGACCGGGCATCCTGGGCGGTCTGGCGACCGGGGCGGCCATGGGCGCTGGCATGATCGCCGGCGAAGGACTGATGCGCCGGATGCTGGATCAAGGCGCGCACGGTCCCACTGTGCTGCCGCACGGCGTGCCGATCCCGTCGAGCGACGGCAGCGGTGGCTACGACGGTGGTGGTGGCTACGATATGGGCGGCAACGATTTTGGCGTCACTGATCCCGGCTCATGGGATAGCGGCGGTGGTGGCGACTCCGGGGGCGGCGACGACGGCGGCGGTTGGACGTGAGATCTGAACCGTCCGGGCCTGCCGGAGGCTGTTGGCAGGCTTTCAGTCGATGAGACTTTCTTCCTTCATCACCTTCTGCACCGCGTGATCGGCTTCCATGCGGGTGAAGAAGCCGGCGAGGTGGTCGTATCCGGTCAGGTCGATACCCAGCGCCTTGG
This sequence comes from Rhodanobacter sp., assembly GCA_031274955.1. Classification (GTDB taxonomy): domain Bacteria; phylum Pseudomonadota; class Gammaproteobacteria; order Xanthomonadales; family Rhodanobacteraceae; genus Dokdonella_A. The sequence goes on along the minus strand of JAISPQ010000092.1, from coordinate 17,332 downwards.
CCCAGCGCAGCACGACATACAGATATGGATCGGCGATCGAGCGCGTACCGGTCAGCCAGTTGCGGCCGGCGAGTTGCGTGTCGGCGCGGCCGAACAGCGTGCGCAGGGTGGCTTTTGCGTGGTCCTTGATTTTCTCGATGGTGGCGGCGTCTTGCAGAAAGTCGGACGCGCCGAACAGGGGCTTGAAGGTCGGATGCAGGTCGGCATTGACGAATGCGAGCCAGCGGTTTACTTCGGCGCGGCTTTTCGGTGTGCCGTCGCCGCCGAGCTGAGCTTCGGGGAAGGTGTCGGCAAGGTAGTTGAGGATCGCTGCGTTCTGGGTCAGCGTCCAACCCGCGTGTTCGAGCACCGGCACGGCGCCGGCCGGATTGAGTTTTCTGAATTCAGGGGTCGCGCGTTCCTCGCGGCTGACACGCTGTGTCTGGTATGGCTTGCCGATCCATTCCAGCACGATATGGTCCGCCATCGAACAGGCGCCGGGCGAGTAATACAGTTTCATGTTCATGGGCGATGCTCCTTGAGTTTTGCAGCAAAGCTGGAACGAAATTCAGTGTGCCAGCGCGGGCGTAAGCTCCGGTGCGATTGTCTTGACCATCGCATTGACGACGGCCACGTTACCGGCGAGCAGATGGCCGTTGGCGGGTAAGCCGTCGCGGCCGGTGAAATCGCAGTAGCGTCCGCCGGCTTCGCGCACCAGCACGCAGGCCGCCGCCATGTCCCACGGATACAGGCCGATTTCGTAGAAACCATCGACGCGTCCGGCGGCCACGTAAGCGATGTCCAGCGCCGCCGAACCGGTGCGGCGGATGTCCTCGGCCTGGGCCAACAGCGTGCGCGTCATGCCGATCTGTGCATCCAGATGGCGGCGCTGCCGATACGGAAAGCCGGTAACCAGCAGCGTGCCCTCAAGGCCGTCGCGCTTGCCGACGCGGATGCGGCGGTCGTTGAGATAGGCACCGTTACCCTTGTCGCCGGTGAAAAGCTCATCGCGCAGCGGATCGTAGACGACGCCGAGCGTCGGTTCGCCGTTCTCGATCAGGCCGATCGAGACGCAGAAATGCGGAAATCCGCGCAGATAGTTGTGCGTGCCGTCCAGCGGATCGATCGCCCAGACATTGCGCGAATCGCCCGATAGGCCCGATTCCTCGCCGAGCATCGCATCGCGCGGAAACGCACGTTTGAGTTCGCGTATGATTTCCGCTTCTGCCAGACGATCCACTTCGGATACGTAATCGTGGCGCTGCTTCTCGATGACATCCAGGCTGTCCAGACGGTTCATGTAGCGCAGGATGATCTGGCCCGCGGCGCGCGCGGCGCGCGTCGCGATGGTGAGGGCGGGTCTTGGCATGCGGGTTCTGCGAAGCGGGGGGCGGATGCGCGCGTATCGAAACAGCGCGGGCGCGCAGGATAACAGGATGATCGAATCAACTGAAATCAGATCCTCCGCGAGCGTGCTTGCGCGCATCCGCTGTGTACTCGTCCGCCCCTCACATCCGGGCAATATCGGCGCCGCCGCACGCGCGCTGCGCACGATGGGTCTGAAGCATCTGGCGCTGGTCGCGCCGCAGGCGTTTCCGCACGAGAACGCCACGGCCATGGCGGCCGGCGCGGACGATGTGCTGGCCGCCGTACGGGTGAGCGCGGATCTTGAACAGGCGATCGGCGATTGCCATCTGGTGCTCGGTGCGACCGCACGCCGGCGCGGCGTCGCGCTCGACGAACTCGACCCGCGCGCCGCGGCGCAGTGCGCGCTGGCGGCCGCCGCGATGGGACAGGAGGTCGCGTTGTTGTTCGGCAACGAGCGCGTCGGTTTGCACAACGACGAACTGCGCCTGTGTCACGCCGTAATTTCGATTCCCAGCGATCCGGGTTATTCCTCGCTCAATCTCGCGCAGGCCGTGCAGGTCGTCGCCTACGAAGTGCGCATGGCCTGGCTCGCGGACGCGCCCGCGCAGGTGCGGCGCACCGATCCACCGGCCAGCGCCGGCGACATGGAGGAATTCTTCGCGCATCTGGCGCGCACGCTGGAGGATATCGACTTCCACAAGGGGCGTGCGTCGAAGACGATCCTGCAACGCATGCGCCGTTTTTTTCTCGGTGCCGCGCCGGATACGCGTGAGTTGCGCATTCTGCACGGCATCCTCGCCGATGCTTCGCGTATGGCGCGGCTGGCGCGTGAGAGATCGGATCGTTGAGAAAGGGCTGTCCTGCGGTTTCGGAAGACGCACAGCGCGGCCCCGCCGTGCCATGTGGATCAACCTGATCCGCGAGCGATCCATGGGGGGATCGCACTACCAGGCTGTTTCTCAACAACCTGTTACTTGTCCGTGGGGTGCGCGTCGGACATCTTCGCGATCATGATCTTGTCGATACGGATGCCATCCAGATCGACGACTTCGAAGCGGAATCCGTTCCAGAGGAAATACTCGCCCGTCTGCGGGATACGGCCGAAGTGCGCCATCAGCATGCCGGCCGCCGTGCGGAAGTCGTGATCTTCCTGGTTCGGCAGTTTCGTCAGGCCGAGCAGTTCGCGCAGGTCGTCCACGCTCACGCTGCCGTCGACGAGCCAACTGCCGTCGTCGCGCTGCACGATCGGATGCTGATGCGCTTGTGCGAGCGCCGCCGCCGGATGGCCGACGACGGCGGACAGCAGATCGTTCAGCGTGACCAATCCTTCGATGTCGCCGTATTCGTCGACGACCAGCGCCAGCGGCGTCTGCGCATCGCGGAATTCCTCGATCAGATCGAGCGCGCGCGCGGTGGCCGGTACATACAGCGGCTCGGCCAGCGTGGCGAACAGGTCGACCGCCGCACCGCGTTCGATGCGGCCGATCACGCGTTTGACTTCCAGTACGCCGATAATTTCGCGCTCGTCGCCGCGATAGACCGGATAACGCGAGTAGGGCGTCTCGCGCATGACGGCGAGATTGCTTTGCGTCGTCGCTGCGGCATCGAGCCAGGCGATACGTGGGCGCGGCGTCATCACGCTGTCCACCGTGCGATCGCCCAGACGCAGCACGCGGTTGACCATATTGCGCTCGTCCGAATCGATCACGCCCTGATCCGCACCTTCAGCGACGAGCAGGCGGATTTCGTCTTCGCTGACATGTTCACGGCTTGCCTTGTCCATGCGCAGCAAAAACAGCAGCCACCGCGTTATACGAATCAGCACGAAGGTGAACGGCAGCGCCAGCCAACTCATGAAGCGCATCGGCAGCGCCACGCGCATCGCGAATTTCTCCGGATCGACTAGCGCGATGCGCTTGGGGGCCAACTCACCCAACAGCATATTGAGGGAAGTGATGGCGGCCACGCTGAGCGCCACGCCGATCAGCGTGGTGTACGTGGCGAGGAAGGGCAGGTGCAGCGCATCCAGTGCGGGACTGATGCGGTCGCCGATGTCCTTGCCCAGCGCGGTGCCGGCGCTGATCTGGAGCAGGGTGATGAATACCTGTACGGTGGCCAGGAATTCTTCCGGCTGCCGGATCAGGTCGAGTGCGACCTGCGCGCCGCGATGCTCGCGCGCCAGTTGCTTGAGGCGGCTCTGCCGCGAGGTCATCAGCGCCATCTCGCCAAGCGCAAAGAAGCCGTTGCAAAGCGCCAGCAGGACAGCGAGAACGATTTCGATCAACATCCGGCCGATTCCGTGAATTCCGGTATGGAGTGTAGCAACGCCGCAGAGCGGAGCCACAACCGGTTTATCATCGTGTTGTAACATTGACGCTCTTGCTGAGAAACATCCATCGAACCCTCTCCGTAACTCCTCTCCCAATTTGTGTATGGGAGAGGGGGCAGAGGAGAAGGGGTAGGCATTTCTCGTGCGACACAGGGCACACGTTCATGTTCTCGTTGCAAACCATCTTCGGCAAAGGCGATAAGTTCTACGGGCTGCTCGAAGCCAGCGCCAATGCCGCGCGCGAATCGGCCGCCGCACTCGTGCGCATGCTCCACACACGACCGCTGGCGCTTTCGCTGGACGAATTCATGCTGGCGCGCAGGCGCGAAAAGGATCTCACCGCGCAGATCAGCCAGGAACTGGTGAACACCTTCGTGACCGCGCTGGATCGCGAAGATATCGAGGCCCTGTCCGCCGCGCTCAACAAAATCACCAAATCCATCGCCAAGTTTGCCGAACGTTACGCGCTGGCCGCCGAGCGTCTGGGCGACATCGACTTCGCCTCGCGCGCGGTGCTGCTGGAAAAGGGTACCGAAGTCATCGCGCAGATGGTCGCGCAACTGCGCGGCGGCATGAACCTGGAAGCGATGAAGGCATCGAACGATCGCCTGCAATCCATCGAAAGCGAAGCCGACCGGCTGATGATCGAGCTTTACCGCGATCTGTACAGCGGACGTCATGAAGCAATCCGCATCCTACTGCTGAAGGATCTGTTCGAAGTGCTGGAAAAAGCCATCGACCGCTGCCGCGACGCCGGCAATGTGGTCTATCAAATCGTGCTCAAGAATTCCTGATCGGCTGTGCGGAAGTATCGTCGATGGCATTGACTCTGGTTCTGCTCGTGGTCGTGGTGGCGCTCGTCTTCGAGTACATCAACGGTTTCCATGACACCGCCAATTCGATCGCTACCGTGGTCGCGACCAAGGTGCTCAGCCCGGGGCAGGCCGTGCTGCTCGCCGCGGCGACGAATCTGATCGGCGCGCTGGCCGGTACCGCGGTCGCGCAGACCATCGCGTCGGGATTGCTGGATACCGGCGTCGTGACGGTCACGCCGATCGTGCTGATCTGCGCGTTGCTCGGCGCAGTGGCCTGGAACCTCATCACCTGGTGGTGGGGGCTGCCGTCCAGTTCGTCGCACGCGCTGGTCGGCGGACTGTGCGGCGCTGCGCTGGCCGCCTCGCATGATCGATGGGCGGCGATCGTCTGGGCACGCGGTGGCGCGCACTGGTGGGGCGAAAAAGGCGTGCTGCCGAAAGTCATCGTGCCGATGGTCACCTCGCCGGTCGCCGGCTTCATCATCGGCTTGTTGCTGATGGGACTGCTGTTTTCGTTGATCGAGTTTTTAGGCATGCGCAAGGGAGTGTTGCAGCGTCTGGGCCGCACGCGCTTCGTAAACCTGTTTTTCGGCAAGGCGCAGTTGGTGTCGGCCTGTGCGATGGGGCTTTCGCACGGCCTGAATGATGCGCAGAAAACCATGGGCATCATCGCGCTCGCCCTGGCGGGCGCCACCGCGGCCGGAACCTTCGACCATCTGCCGGCGTGGCTTGATTTCCTGCGCATCAAGGAGGATGCGACGCAGCAGTTCCAGATCGCACTGTGGATCAAGCTGCTGTGCGCGATAGTGATGGCGGCAGGTACCGCGGTCGGCGGCTGGCGCATCATCAAGACGCTGGGTCACAAGATGGTGAAGCTGCACCCGATCAACGGCTTCGCCGCGGAAACAGCGTCGGCGGCCGTGATCTTGACGGCCTCGCATTTCGGCATCCCGGTATCGACCACGCATAACATCTCGGCGGCCATCCTGGGGGTCGGCGTCGCGCGGCGCTTCAATGCGATCCGCTGGACCATCGTCGAGCGCATGGTGTGGGCGTGGATACTCACCTTGCCGATCACGGGCGGTATCGCGTGGTTGCTGGTGCTGGTGGCGCGGATGCTCGGCTGGATCGACTAATTCAAACCAGGATGGGAGATGGGGAGATTGAGGGATTGGGAAAAGCGTGTTTTTCCCCCACGAAAGCAGCGCCTGCCTGCTTCATCATCCAAGGCGGCGCAAACCGTCATGAAACCACCACAAACCCCACCCGAACACACCGCAATCTGCGCGACGATTGCAGCCATTCCGCGCGGACAAATCGCCAGCTACGGCGAGATCGCCGTACGTGCCGGTCTGCCGGGGCGTGCGCGGCTGGTCGGTCGTGTATTGCGCGAGACGGAACGGGAACTGCCGTGGCATCGTGTCCTGCGTGCGGATGGCCGTATCGCGTTTCCGCCGAGAAGCCGCGCGTTCCGCGAACAGGTGCGCAAACTCGCAGCCGAAGGCGTGCCGGTACGCAACGGCCGCATCGATATCGCCAGGTATGGCTGGGGACGCGATCTGGATCGTCTCTTGTGGGGACCGTCACACCCCAAACCGACGCGTGCGCGTCGTTGATTGGCGCCATGCTATGGATGATGCCTGGGCGTATTGAATCCAAGCGTGTTCGGCCGCATTCTGCGCGCTCCTTGTGATTCGGAGATTCGGGATTGGCAGAAGCGGGTCTTTCGGCTTTTCACCTATCTCGAATCCCCAACCTCCAATCCCGGCTTGTACTCATGAACGATCTTCCTCCCGTCACGCGCGCAATTCTGTACGCGAACATCACGGTTTTTCTCCTGCAACACGTCGGCGGCGACATGTCGCTGGTCGTGCATTTCGCGCTGTGGCCGTGGGGGGCGTCGCCGTATGGGGATGTTCCGGGTTTCGGAATCTGGCAGCTCGTCACCTATGCGTTTCTGCACGGCGGCCTGGCGCATCTTGCGTTCAACATGCTCGCACTGTGGATGTTCGGTGGCCCGATCGAACACACGCTCGGTGCGAAACCGTTTGCGATCTATTATTTCGTCTGCGTAATCGGCGCGGCGCTCGCGCAGTTGCTGGTCGTGGCGTTCTTTACTGGCGGCTATTACCCGACGGTTGGCGCATCCGGCGGCGTGATGGGGATACTGCTCGCGTTCGGCATGATGTATCCGCGACAGCGCATTCTGCTGTACTTCGCGATTCCGATACCGGCGTGGCAGTTCGTGATCGGTTACGGCGCGCTCGAACTGTTCCTGGGTGTAACCGGCACGCAAGCGGGTATCGCGCATTTCGCCCATCTGGGCGGTATGGCGACCGGCTTGGTGCTGATCCAATACTGGCGCGGCAAATTTCCGCTCAAGCCGCGGCGCATCCTGATGCGCTGATGTACTGAAATCCTCCATGCCACCCACGACGCTCGACGACTGGCTCGACTACCAGCAGCGTGCGCATCCGCATGCGATCCAGATGGGGCTGGAGCGCGTCCGCGAAGTCTGGATGCGTCTGGGCGCGCCGGCGCCGGCGCGCGTCGTCATCGCGGTCGGCGGGACCAATGGCAAGGGTTCCACGGTCGCGTTTCTCGACGCGATCCTGAGCGCCGCGGGCCAGCGCGTGGGCGCATATACCTCGCCGCATCTGTTGCGCTACAACGAGCGCGTCCGCGTGGCGGGACTCGATACCGCCGACGCGACGCTGGTGGCGGCATTCGCACGGATCGAAGCCGCGCGCGGCGCAATTCCGCTGACGTATTTCGAATACGGCACACTGGCGGCGTTGTGGATCTTCGCGCACAGCGATCTGGATGTCGCCTTGCTCGAAGTCGGGCTTGGCGGCCGCCTCGACGCGGTGAACCTCATCGATGCGGATGCCGCGATCGTGACCACCGTGGATCTGGATCATCAGGCGTGGCTCGGTAACGATCGCCAGAGCATTGGGTATGAGAAGGCCGGCATCTTCCGTGGCACGCGTCCCGCGATCATCGGCGAAAGCGATCCGCCACACGCATTGCTCGAACAGGCGTGGCGCATGGGCGCCGATGTGCATGTGTTCGGCCGCGATTTCTTCTGCGTGCGCGACACCGCGCGGAGCCTTTGGCGCTGGCAGAGCGGCGCCGATGAACTCGTCTTGCCGATGCCGCAGTTGCATGCGCCCTGTCAGCTTGCAAATGCGTCGGCAGCGATTACGGCGCTGCACACAGTGCGGCCGCGCCTGGGCTGGAATCCACAGGCGATCGCGGCGGGTGTCGCGAATGCACGCATCGGTGCGCGCTTGCAGATATTTGCGGGCGAGCCTGCCTTGATCGTGGATGTCGCGCACAATCCGCAGGCCGCGCGCGTGCTCGCGCACTGGTTGCGTGCGACGCGCGGCGTGGGCCGCACGTTGGCGGTGTTCGGGGCGCTCGATGACAAGGACGTGCGCGGTATCGTCGCTGCGCTGAATGACGCGATCGATGCCTGGTTCATCGGCGGACTGGATGGCGACTCGCCGCGCGGATTGGCCGCTGAAAGGTTGCGCGAGATCCTCGGAACGGTGGTCGCCATCGAACGGGTTGCTGCGAACATCCCGGCCGCACTTGCTCAGGCGTTCGGCGCGGCGCGCGTGGGCGATCGTGTGATCGCATTCGGCTCGTTCTTCGTAGCGGCCGCGGCGCTGGGGTTCGCGCATGAGCGTGGGTTGTCGATGTGAATGGGGAGCAGGGGGCAGGGAGCAGGGAGCAGGGAGCAGGGAAAAGCCTGCTCTTCCCCCCGCTTCTTCTTTTCCTGTTTCCAAGGATATCGGTTTGTTCTTTGCCATCATGGAGGACGGCAAGGAAAATTTTTTTGAGAAGTCCGGCATGGATGCCGGTTTGTTCTCTGCCATCATGGAGGACGGCAAGGAAAAGTTTTTTTGAGAAGTCCGGCATGGATGCCGGTTTGTTCTCTGCCGTCATGGAGGACGGCAAGGAAAAGTGTTTTTGAGGAGTCCGGCATGGATGCCGGTTTGTTCTCTGCCGTCATGGAGGACGGCAAGGAAAAAAGTTTTTTGAGAAGTCCGGCATGGATGCCGGTTTGTTCTTTGCCGTCATGGAGGACGGCAAGGAAAAAAGGAACGCGGGTATAATCGCTGTGTTCCGCTGAGTCGCGCTATCTTGGATTGCTCATGGATTTGTCGTTGAAACACCGTCTGCTGGGTGCTGCTGTATTGATCGCACTGGCGGTCATTTTTGTACCGATGTTCATGTCCAGTTCCACCGCGCCGCAAAAAACGGCCGAAATGGAAACTTCCACGCTCGCGATCCCGCCGGAGCCCGATCGCGAATTCCAGACGCGCGTATTACCGATCGAACCACCCAAGCCCGAGACGCCGTCGTCCGCCCCGGCGGCCGACGACGGGCGGATCACCACGGTCGATACCGCGACAGCGCCCAAGTCCGAACCCGCATCGCCGCCCGCGACCACGCCAGCGACTCCACCGCCGACTCCGCCGCCACCACCACCACCACCACCGCCCACACCGCCGCCACCCACACCACCACCATCTCCTCCTCCGTCTAAACCCGTATCCACGCCACCGGCCGCGCAGGCCAGGACGGAAACGCCCAAGACCGCGGCCAAACCTGTAGCGACCGCACCGGCGACGGCGGAATCTGCCAAGCCGATACCGGGTCAGGCAGCCAATGGACGCCACTTCGTATTTCTGGGTGTGTACACCACACAGAAGAATGCGAGTGATCTGGTTGATAGTCTGAAGAGCAGCGGCTTCCCGGCCTTCGCCGAGGCATCCGACTATCAGGGCAAGCCGGCCTCGAGTGTGCGTGTGGGGCCGTTCGAGAATCGCGCGGCGGCCGAAGCGGCGCGTTTGCGTATCAAGAAGCTCAAGCCGACCGTGCCCAGCAGAGTGACCGGGACGGCCGAAGACGCCAAGGCCGACGCACCGCCGGCGGCGCTTCCGGCCAATCGCGCCGGTGGCTGGGCCGTGCAACTGGGCGCGCTCAAGACGGTCGAAGATGCCAACAAGCTGAGCGATCGTCTGAAAGGCGCCGGCTTCGCGACTTTCGTCGATAAGGCGAGCGTGAACGGATCGACGCTGTGGCGTGTGCGTGCCGGTCCGGAAACCGATCGCGGTGCCGCCGACAAATTGCGCGCCAGTATCAAGGAAAAACTGAAGATCGATGGCGTGCTTGTAACGCAACCGTAATCACATAGGCAATTCCGCTCCGCCGATGTTGAACTGGGCCGACTACACCATCCTCGCTCTGCTCGCCTTATCTATCCTGATGGGGCTGTGGCGCGGCTTTATCGGCGAGGTGATCGCGCTGGTGTGCTGGCTCTGCGCGTTCTGGGTCGCCTGGATGCTGGGGCCGACCCTGGCGCAGCGGTTTACCACCACCATTTCCACGCCATCCGCGCGGATGCTGCTGGCGTATGCCCTGTGCTTTGTCGCGGTGCTGATCGTCGGTGCGATCGTGAGCTATCTGATGCGCAAGCTGGTCGAGGGCAGTGGCCTTTCGGGCAGCGATCGCCTGCTCGGCATGGTGTTCGGGCTGGCGCGCGGTGTGGCGCTGGTGGTGTTGATCGTGATGCTGCTCGAACTGACGCCGTTCACGCGTGATCCGTGGTGGCACGAATCGCGGCTGCTGCCCGAATTCGAGGGCGGTGCGCATTGGGCCACCGAGCATCTGCCGGCGGACATGGCGCGTTATCTCGAACCGATCGAGCAACTGGTCAAACCACCACCGCCGCCGTCCGTGCCGGAGCCACCGGCGACTGCCAAACCTTCGTCTACCTGAAGTCATCCGAACCATGTGCGGAATCATTGGCATCGTCGGTCAAGCGGAAGTCGCCTCTGCGCTGTATGACGGCCTCACCGTCCTGCAACATCGCGGTCAGGATGCTGCCGGTATTGCGACTCTCGACGGCAACCGCTTGTGCCTGCGCAAGGGCAGCGGTCTGGTGCGTGAGGTGTTCGATCGCGACAGCATGCTCATGCTGCGCGGCAGCGTGGGTATCGGCCATTGCCGCTATCCGACCGCCGGCGCGGAAGGCTCGGCCGAGGCGCAGCCACTGTACGTGAATTCGCCCTACGGCATCGCGCTCGCGCACAACGGCAATCTCATCAACACGCAGGCGCTGTGCCGCGAGATGTTCGAGGACCGCCGCCACATCAACACCGATTCGGATTCCGAAGTGCTGCTCAACGTGCTCGCGCACGAGTTGCAGATCCAGGATCGCCGGGTACTGTCGTCGGACCACATTTTCAAGGCCGTCGCCGGTACGCATGCGCGTTGTGTCGGCGGCTATGCGGTGGTCGCGATGATTCTCGGTTACGGCGTACTTGCGTTCCGCGATCCGCACGGTATTCGCCCGCTGGTGCTGGGCGAACGCGAAACCGCGAGCGGCAAGGAATACGCGGTCGCGTCCGAATCGGTCGCGCTGGATATCCTCGGCTTCAAGCTGCTGCGCGATGTCGCGCCGGGCGAGGCGGTGCTGATGACGCTGGATGGCCGGCTGTTCATGCGTCAGTGTGCGGAGGCCGCGGTGCATGCACCGTGCATTTTCGAATACGTGTACTTTGCGCGTCCGGATTCGATGATCGAAGACGTATCGGTATACAAAGCGCGGCTGCGCATGGGCGAGAAACTCGGTGAGAAGATCCGCACATCGATGCCCGGCCACGATATCGACGCGGTGATTCCGGTTCCCGACACCTCATGCACCGCCGCCGGCCCGCTGGCACGGGCGCTGGGCGTGCCGATGCGCGAAGGCTTCGTCAAGAATCGCTATATCGGTCGCACGTTCATCATGCCGGGGCAAAGCGAGCGGGTGAAATCGGTACGCCGCAAGCTCAATGCGATTGCACTGGAATTCCGCAACAAGAACGTGCTGCTGGTGGATGATTCGATCGTGCGTGGCACCACATCCCGGCAGATCATCCAGATGGCGCGCGATGCCGGCGCGAAGAAAGTGTACTTCGCCTCGGCCGCGCCGCCGGTGCGCTATCCGAATATCTACGGCATCGACATGCCGGTCACGGCCGAACTGGTCGCGCACGGGCGCAGCGTCGAAGAGATCGAAAAGATCCTCGGTGCGGACAAGCTCATCTATCAGGATATGGATGATCTGCTATGGGCCGTGCGTGACGGCAACGAGAACCTCAAGCATTTCGATACGTCGTGCTTCTCCGGCGAATACGTGACCGGTGTGGAGCCGACCTATCTGCGCGATCTGGAATTCGAGCGTTCGGACGACGCCAAGAAACGCCGCCGCCAGGCGTGATCTGTTTTTGCTCGTCATATTTACGTGTCATTTCGTTTTTCATCATTCTGCTTGCAAGCGCCTTCGCGGGAGCTAATAACTTATCCTTGGCCTGCGAACAAACAGCTTCCGGCGCGGACTGGTGGGAATATAAGGACAAGTTCTAAGTATCCACTGTCATGAATAATGACCATGATGACGAGCGTCGCGGAGGACGCAGGACATGATGGGGGAAATCCATCAGGGCGATCGCATAAGGTACGCTCTATTCGTCGTTGCTCTTGCAGCGAGTTGGTGTGCGCTTGCGTTATGGGCCGCGGCTGTGGATTGGCGTACGCCGTTTTTTCCCGAGCACAGCCAGCGGATCGACGGCGACGATTTCAGCCCGGTATTCGGTTCAGGAAACGCTGGAAACGGCGGATATCTGCGCGTCGTCTCGGCCGCGAAGGACAACTCCGCGTTGCAATCGATCAAACATGTGGACATGCGTGCGGCTGACCTGCCGATACTGCGTTACCGCTTCGCCGCGTTTCCGCGCACGCTGGAACTACATTTGGTGTTCCGCACGACCGAGCATCCCGACGATGTGCAATCGATTTCGCTGCCGTGGCCGGGTAGCGATGTGTCCACCTTCGATCTTTCGCGCGTCGGTGAGTGGAAAGGCCACATTATTGAATTGGGCTTCGCCGAGTTTCCGACCGCGCTGAATGTACCGCCGGGGAGCGGATTCAAGCCGTTCGACATCGTAGCGGCGGAATTGTGGTCGCCTTCGTGGTGCGGTCGGTTTGCCGCGTTGACCACCGAGTGGTTCGCCGTGTGGCCGTGGAGCCAACGGTCCATGAATGCGCTGGGTCGTGAGACCGATATACAGCCCGTACATTCGCTAGTGTTGGTGACGCTACTCGCGGCGCTTATCGCCATCATCGGATTGGCGGTCCTGCCTGGTCTGCGCGGGGCGCGTCTGCACATGGCCGCCATTGCGTGCGTGGCCATCGCCTGGTTCGCGCTGGATCTGCGCTGGCAATCCGGGCTCGTACACCGGTTGGCGATAGCGCGTGGGCTGTATTCCGGTCTTGCCTGGTCCGCAAGCATGCACTTGGTTGGCGATGCCGATATCGACGATGCGGCCACCCGCTTGCGCAACGCCCTGCGCGACGAACCCGTGCAGACGCGCGTACTGGTCGAAGCCGGTAGTCGCTATCGCTTGTCGCGCATGATCTGGCATCTGCTACCGCTCAACGTGGGTGAATTCGGCTTTGCGCGCCCGTTCAGTACTGTTCTGCCCGAGGGCTGCGTGATCGCGTTTCTCGACAACGACACCTGGGAAACGGACCCGGATGTCCGCGCGCTGCTCGCCAACAGCCAGCGCATTTATGTGCCCGGTCCCAGCCGTCCGAATGCGGAGGATACGGGACGTCTTACCGTGTTCCGGTATCACCATGACTAGCGGTTACTTGATGGCTTGGCTGCTGCCCCTGTTTGCCGGGACGGGCGTGTGCTGGCTCGCGGCGCCTGCGCGTGGTCATTTGAGCGTGCGCCTGGCCGTGTCGATGGGCGGCGGCTGGATCGTCGGCGTGTTGATGGCCGCTTGGCTCGCGCGTTGGACCGCGCGCACCGATACGGCACACGCTTTCGCGCATGCGGCGCCATGGCTGGTGGCGCTTGGAATCCTTGCGTGGGCGCCCAACGCGGTGCGTCTGTGGCGGTACGGTCGTTCCGCGGTATCTGGGGAAGGAAACAGACCGTCGACGCGAATCGCGCGTGGGTTCTGGTGGTTGTTACTCGCGTTGATAGTGTCGCGCCTGTTGCTGGTTGGCGATGAAGCCGCGTTGCGTCCGGTATTTCCGTGGGATGCGTGGTCCACCTGGGCGCTCAAACCCAAGGCATGGTTGCTGCTGGGTCAGGCCGACACTTATGTGCCGATGTCGGACTGGCTGAGCGATCCACAGGCGCCGATGCGCACGACGGGTGCATGGAATTATCCCGAACTGCTGGCCTGGGTGCAGATCTGGTTTGCCAGCAGCGCCGGCGACTGGAACGAACCGCTGGTCGATGTCGCCTGGTGCGGCGCGCTCGCTGCGTTCGCGCTCGCCGCTTACGGCTACTGGCGCAGCCTTGAGCTATCCGCGGGTCTGGCGATGGGTTTGGTCTATGCCCTGGTCTCGCTGCCGCTGATCGATGCGCATATCGCATTGGCCGGGTATGCGGATCTATGGATCGCGGTGACGTTAGGACTCGCGATGCTGGCGTGGTCGCGCTGGCTGATCCATCGTGAGGAGCGACAGTGGGGGCTGGCCGTCGCTTTGGCACTGTGTCTGCCGGCGATCAAGCTCGAAGGTGCGATCTGGCTGCTGGAGTTTCTGGCAATGCTGATGCTGGACCTGCTGCCCGCGCGCTGGCGCTGGCGGGTCGTCGGTGGCATGGTCGTCGTTGTCCTGATCGGCCTTTCGTTCGGCGGTTTCTCGCTACCCATACCGGGTCTGGGATGGACGCGCTTGGCATGGGGCAGCCTCACGATTTCCTCCAGCGCCATATACCACCTGGCTTGGCATCCGGTGGGTGAGGCGATGCTTGCAAGTCTGTTCACGCTACCGAATTGGCACTTGCTCTGGTACGTGTTTCCGGTGCTGGTGGCCGTGCGTTGGCGCGTATTGCTGCACGATCACGCGGCACGCATGCTCGGTGGCTTGGTATTCCTGCAATTCGTGTTTCTGTTCGTGCTGTTTTTCCTTACCGACGCAGCGATGTGGGCCGAGGATTTCACCAGTGCGAACCGCCTGATCCTGCATATCGTGCCCAGTGTGTTTGTATTTTCCGCCGTGTTGATGCGCGGTGCGCTCGCCGATACACAGCCAACGCAAGCGGCCCAGGGACAGACCACTGGTGTAGCAGATCAGTAGCCGGCACGACTCAACACGTCTTCGTAAAGCGTGTGGATCGTGTGCGCCGAGCGGTCGAGGGTATACATGCGCTGCCAGCGTTCGAACCCGGCCGCAGCCAAGCGCGCACGCAGCGCCGGATCGCGGAAACGTTCGATCGCCGCCGCCAGTGCCGCTGCATCGCCAGGCGGTACCAGCGTGCCGGTTTCGCCGTCGCTAACCACTTCACCCACGCCCGATCCGGGAATCGCGCTGGCGATCACCGGCAATCGTGCACGCATGGCTTCCAGCAACACCAGGCCGAACGCCTCGCCGCGATCCAGCGACGGCAGCACGAATGCATCGGCCGCGGCGTAGGCGGATTCGAGCGCGTCATCGTCGAGTTCGCCGGTCATCGTCACGCGGGATTCAAGATGCTGCGCGGCGATTCGGGCGCGCAGTTCGCGTTCGCATTCGCCGCGTCCGACCAGCAACAACGCGGCATCGGCGACGCGCGCGATAGCCTGGATCAGTACATCCAAGCCCTTGTAGCGGCTAAGCCGGCCAACCGCGAGCAAACGCAGTTTCGAATCGGCTCGCCACAGTCCGGTTCGCGGCACTGCGTGGGTCGGACAAGGCGCGATACCCAGGGGGACTACAATGGTTTTCGCCCGCCACGGACGCAATGCCGCACTCGCCTCCAGATACGGATGCGAGGTGGCGACGATCACCGCTGCGCGTGCGAGCACGGTCTGCTCGAACGGACGATAGACCCGATACGCGTTGCGTAATCGCCAGTCGGGCGAATCCGGCGGCACATCGGCATGCCAGTGCACGATCCACGGCAGGCGCCGGGCGGCCGGACTGGCCAGCGCCGCGAAGCACGACGGATTGGGCAAGTGCAGATGCAGCAGATCGGGCCGGAAATCGTGCAGCGCGCGCGCCAGTTCGAATGGAAACATCGGACTCAGCGGCGTATACACCGGTGCGGCGAGACAGCCCACGCGACGCACGTCGATCGTGCCGACAAGCTCATGCCGCGATCGCCAAGTCCCCGGCCGCTGATGCACGAGTGCGGCGACAGCATCGCCCCGCGCCGCGCACCATTCAGCCAGCGCCTGTGTGTAGCGTTCGATACCTCCGCGCTCGGGCGCGTAATACTTGCCGACATGGAGGATGCGCATGCGCCGTGTCGATCAGACGGTGTCGTCTTCGTCATGCGGCTCGTGCGGCTGTCCACGCGCACGATCCAGTTCCCGTTCGAGGATCGCGAGCTTCTGCGTCAACCGGCGGATCTGCCGCTCTTGTCGGGAACGGTCGATATCCAGCTTGAGCAGGCGGATCAGCACCAGCGACAGGCCGATGATGAGTGGTAGGACCGGCGCATAACTGATACCGGTTTCGCGACCGAGCCAAGTGACGATGTCCGGGAACACGCCCAGCAAAAGCGTGACCACCGCCACCGCAAGCCACCATACCGCGTAAGGTCCGTGCAGATGATCGCGGCGGACCAGAAACAGGATCGCTCCAGCCAAGCCGATGCCGATGATGGCCGAGGTGATTTGGCTGGTCAGCACGCGCGTGTACCTCCGGCCGTGGTGTGGTGGCGGTGGCCCATATCCAGTTGTGCGAGGCATAGAACCGTTGTGTGCAGCATATAGCGCGCCACTATCGGCCATGAGGCATACACACGGGAACGGCCTTCGCGCCGCGCCGTCATCGGTACGGGAATCTCGCCGATGCGCAGTCCGCTCCTGGTCAACAGCACCAGCACGCCGATATCCTGATAGTCGAGCAGGCTGGCGGCAGGGCTGGCGAGAATTTCGATCGCGGTACGATCGTACAGGCGCAGACCCGACATGAAATCGCCCAATCCCAATCCCGTGAGCGCGTGCAGATAGCCACACGCGACCCGCTTGGCGCGACTCAAGCGTTCGACACAGGTTCCGATCACCACATTAGCGCCATCGCGGGCCTGCGCGGCGAAGAGTGCGGGCAGCGACTCGGGAAGGTGCTGACCGTCGGCGTCCAGCGTCACGACGCCGGCATAGCCGTTGCGCAGTGCGTAGCGGATACCGGCCTGTGCGGCGCCCCAGGCGCCCAGCCTCAAGGGCAAAACCAATGTTTCCGCACCCGCCGCCTGCGCCGCCTGCGCCGTACCATCGGTGCTGCCATCGTCCACCAGCAGCACCGCGCAGCCGAGCACCGCGCGGACCCCGGCCACGATAGATGCAACGGTTGCTATTTCGTCACGAGCCGGGATCACCGCCAGACAATCGCTGGCGTGCAGGGCAGGGGGATCGGAATGGGCCACGGGATACGTGCGGTCAAGGGAAGCGAGGATTCTGCGGGATACGCTCGTGCGAGGTCAAACGCGCGGAGCGTTTCGTCTTGACTTGAAACCTGGTTACGATCTTTCGCCAAACCCGCGAGAATGGGCATTCACTGTACCAGACCGACCGCCAGCGGCCGCTGATCACTGCGGCCGTGGTCGTCGATCACCCGCACGGTGTAATCGCCTGCGGTTGCGGGCTGCCAGAACAGCGTCGCGCCGGGCGCGCTGTGGCCGACGTAGGCATCGTTGACGAACCAGTACAGCAGATGCGCGCTGGCGTCGGCGTTGGCATTCAGAGCGATGCCGGTGTCACCGGCCTGTTTGACGCGCAGGGTGTAGGTGTTGCCGCGCAGCGGCGAGGTGATGTTCGGCGGCTCGCCGTCGATCTGCCCC
>JAISPQ010000082.1 GCA_031274955.1 Rhodanobacter sp. | reverse complement strand
TATCAAACCGAGATCAACCGCGCCCTGAGGGACTACCTGCGTGGCCAGCCGCTAACGCTTGAAGCCGTGCGGCAGGTTATTCGTGAGGAGCTTCACGCTACGGTGGCCTGATGGGGATGGGGCTCCCCGCACGTCATGTTTGCTTGAGCCACTCGATACGGCTGGAACCATTCCCACCCTGTGCGAGCAGGCGCTGCGTCGTGGGCAGCCAATCTTTGATCTGCTGATCCAAGCGCCACGGCGGATTGATGATGGCCATGCCGCAGCCATTGAGGCGCAGCACGGAGTTGTCCGGGTGCAGCAACAACTCGGCGACCAGCGCATCGCCCACGTTGGTGTGATTCGCCACCCAGCGCAGGAACGGCGCAATCGGCTCGCGCCGCTTGATCGGATACCAGACCGCGTAAATCGCATTCGGCCAGCGCGAGAGCGCATCGTCCAGCGCGGTGCGGATGTGCGCGAATACCGCGCCCTGCGCCTCGAACGGCGGATCGATCAGCACCAGACCGCGTTTCTGCGCCGGCGGCAACAGCGCCTTCAATGCCGCGTAACCATCGCGCCGGTGGATCGCAAAACGCGCATCGCCGCGCATGGCTGTGCGTAGCGCCGCGGCTTCTTCCTCGTGCAGTTCGCAGAGCATGCCGCGATCCTGTTCGCGCAGCAGCAGGCGCGCGATCAGCGGCGAGCCCGGATAGCGCGACAACGCCACCGTATCCGCCGCCTCGGCGAAGTCGCGCACGAGTTCGACATAGCGATCCAGCGGCGCGGGCAGATGCGCGGCCTGCATGAGCCGCTGCACACCATCGACGTATTCGCGCGTGCGTTCGGCTTCCTCGCCGCGCAGGTCGTAGCATCCGCGGCCGGCATGCGTATCGACATAGCAGAACGCGGCCGGCTTGGCCTTCAATGCTTCTAACAGGCCGATCAGCAGCACGTGCTTGAAAACATCGGCGAAATTGCCGGCGTGGAATGCGTGGCGGTAATTCATGGCAGCAATAGGCGGGAGCGCGCTCCACCGCGCACCATTTTCGGCGGTGATGACGATCTGCGCCAGCCGTTCGCGGCCAGGAGGGCACTTTCCGTCTGTTTGCGCTTTGGGTGATAGTCTGCGCACCCCTTGCACAGGAGCGCATCATGCAAAAACGCCTACTCGGACGCAGCGGCCTGGAGGTCTCGGCCATTGGGCTGGGCTGCATGGGGCTGAACCATAGCTACGGGCTGCCCACCGAAAAATCGGCGGCCATCGGGCTGATCCGCACGGCGGTCGAACGCGGTGTGACCTTCTTCGATACCGCCGAGGTCTATGGCCCCTACATCAATGAGGAGGTGGTCGGCGAGGCGCTCGCGCCGGTACGCGAGCGGGTGGTGATCGCCAGCAAGTTCGGTTTCAGGATCGGTGATCCGGCGCGTGGCGTGGACAGCCGTCCCGAGCACATCCGCACGGTCGTGGAGGCATCCTTGAAGCGCCTGAGGACCGACCGCATCGATCTGCTGTATCAGCACCGCGTCGATCCCGCCGTGCCGATCGAGGACGTCGCGGGTGCGGTCAAGGATTTGATCGGCGCGGGCAAGGTCAGGCACTTCGGGTTATCGGAAGCGGGCGCGCAAACCATTCGCCGCGCGCACGCGGTGCAGCCGGTGACGGCGTTGCAAAGCGAATACTCGTTGTGGTGGCGCGAGCCGGAGACCAGCGTGCTGCCGATGCTGGAAGAACTGGGCATCGGCTTTGTACCTTTCAGCCCGCTGGGCCGGGGTTTCCTGACCGGTGCGATCGACGCGCAGACCCCTTTTGTCGCGGGGGATTTTCGCAATACCGTGCCGCGCTTTTCGGTCGAGAACCGCAAGATCAACGCGGGCCTGGTGGATGCGTTGGGCCGCATCGCGGCGGGCAAGGGCATCACCCGTGCGCAGATCGCGCTGGCGTGGCTGCTGGCGCAAAAGCCGTGGATGGCGCCGATTCCAGGCACGGCCCAGTTGCATCATCTTGAAGAAAACCTCGGCGCGGTCAGCATCACGCTAACGGCGGATGATCTGTCGGCCATTGAATCGGCCTTGCGGCAAAACAAAATCGTCGGCGAGCGATATCCGGCTTATATGCAGCAGCGTATCGATCGATAACCCAAGGAGTACATGCCATGAGCACCAACACCATCGCCGGAAAAGTTATCGTCATCACCGGCGCCAGCAGTGGGCTGGGCGAGGCGGCGGCCCGGTATCTGGCCGCGCAAGGCGCCTGCGTTGCACTGGGCGCGCGGCGTGTCGAGCGTATCCACGCGCTGGCGAGCGATATCGTCCGCGCGGGCGGGCAGGCGCTGGCCCTGTCTACCGACGTGACCCGGCGCGCGGAGGTGGAGCATCTGGTCGATGCCGCCGTGCAGCGTTTCGGGCGGCTGGACGTAATCCTCAACAACGCCGGACTGATGCCGCATTCGCCGCTGGCGCGCCTGAAGGTCGATGACTGGGAGCGGATGATCGACGTGAACATCAAGGGGGTGCTCTACGGCATCGCGGCGGCATTGCCGCACATGCAGCGGCAAGGTAGCGGGCACATCATCAACGTCTCCTCGGTGGCCGGACACAAGGTGCGCGCGGGCAGCACGGTGTACGCGGCCACCAAGCACGCGGTGCGCGTGATTTCCGAAGGGCTGCGCCAGGAGGTCAAGTCCTGGAACATCCGCACCACCATCATCTCGCCGGGCATGGTGGATACCGAATTGCCGGACAGCATCACCGAGCCGGATGTGGCACAAACCATGCGCAAGAGTTACGCGGCCATGGCCGTTCCCACCGATGCCTTCGTGCGCGCCGTGGTCTACGCCATCAGCGAGCCGCCGGAGGTGGATGTCAACGAAATCCTGTTCCGGCCCACGCGGCAGGATTTTTGATCGAGCAGGCTGGCTGGAAAGCGGATCGCTGTTTGCGAGGGGCTTGCCGCTGACAGGCTCTCAGGGAGAGGGTTTCGCGTGTGCGGTTTCGCCTTCGCGCAACGTCCAGTCCACGACTTCGGGGACGATCGTACCGAGCGCGGTCTGGAACGCGGCAAAGGCGCTGGCCGCGTTCGTGCTGGTGGCCGGTACGTCCGCCGCAAAGGCGCGCGTGGCCAGTACGCGATTGGTGGCGTAATCGAGCAGGCTGGCCTGGAAGCGGATCGCCGCATGCGCGGTGCCGGCGGCGATCTCCAACTGGAAATCGCTCAAATCGATGCCAAGCGCATAGTCCGCGCGCAAGCCGGACGCGGTGCTGCCGACGCCGAGGATGCGCTGCGAATCCTGGAATCCCTGCACGATCAGGTCGCGCAGCAGCACTGGCGCGGCGTCGCGCCAGCGCGCGTTCGGAAATACTTCGAGCACGCCTGGCGTGGGCATCACCAGGATACGCGTCGTGTCCAGCGCGTTGCTGGCGAGCGGTGTTTCCACCTCGAGTTGCCACGTCACGCGGGCGGCGGCGGAGGCGTTTTGCGGGGCGCTGAGGTGCGGCGAGTAGATCGTCAGCGGCGTGCGTTGCACGTTGAATAGTGAGGAGCAGCCGGCAAGCAGCAGAATCGGCAACAGCAGCAGCGGCGGCAACAGGCGGCGTGGTGTTTTCATTTCGGCTGAAATTCCCTGGGTTGATCGCGGCCGAGCAACAAGTTGTTGGATGTGCCGAGCTTGTCACTGAATTGTTTGAGCGAGCGCAGGGTTTCGCGCAGTTCGGCCATGGCCGGGCCGATCTGGCGCAGGCTTTGATGGCTGAACGCGCCGATCGCCGCGCGATTGTCTTGGACGAGCGAGTTCACCGACGCGGCGGCTTTGTCCACCGCATCCAGTGCCTGGCGCGTGGCTTGGAGCAGCTTGGGTACGTCGCTGCGCATCAGTGCGTTGGTCGAGTTCGCGGTTGCCGCGACGGCGTTGAGCGTTTTCTTCAGATCCGCGGTCGCGTCCGTCAGTTGACGGATCGCGAGGTTGAAATCCTGACGCTGGTCGGCGAGTGCGCCGCTGATCTGGTCGATATGGTTCAGCGTCGAGGACATGCGCGCGATGTTTTCATCGGACAGGAGATCTCCCACGCGCAGGAGCATACCGTTCACCGTGAGCGCGATATCCGAGCCCGAAGAGAACAGCTTGGACAGCGCCGATTCCTCGGAGGGGATGACCGGCACCGGATGTTCGTGCGTGGGCAGGAGCAGCGGGCTGTCCGGCGTGCCGCCGGAGAGCTGGATGAAGGCCAGGCCAGTGACGCCTTGCAGGGCGAGTTTGGCGCGCGTGTCCTGTTTCACCGGCGCATTGGCGTCCAGATTTACACGCGCGATCACCTTGCGCGGATCGTCCTTGGCCAGATGCAACTGGGCGACCTCGCCGACCTTGATGCCGTTGTATTGCACGATGCCGCCGACCGAGAGTCCCGTGACGGCTTCGTCGAACACGATGTCATAAGCGGTGTAGCGGTTGTCGGCGCCGGTTCTGGACATCCACAGCACGAAGCCGAGCGCGAGCAGGAACACGCCGATCGTGAAAGCGCCGATGATGACGTGGTGTGCGCGTGTTTCCATGGGGTTCATTACCTCATTGGTATGGCTGCATGGGTCGCGGCCGTTGCCGCGGCGCGGCCGCGCGGACCCTGGAAGTATTCGTGTATCCAGGGATCGTCGCACTTTTCCACGCGCGCCAGCGTGTCGGCGATCAGAACCCGCTTTTGCGACAACACGGCGACGCGGTCGCAGATCGTGTACAGCGTATCCAGATCGTGCGTGATGAGAAACACGGTCAGGCCCAGACTCTCGCGCAAGGTCAGGATCAGCCGATCGAACGCGGACGCGCCGATCGGATCGAGTCCGGCGGTGGGTTCGTCCAGGAACAGGATATCCGGATCCAGCGCAATCGCCCGCGCCAGCGCCGCACGCTTGACCATGCCACCGGAGAGTTCCGCAGGAAACTTCGCGCCCGCTTCGGCGGGCAATCCGGCCAGGGCGATCTTCAGCGCCGCCACCTGTTGCATCAGCGCCAGCGGCAGGTGGAAGTGTTCGCGCAGCGGCACCATCACATTGTCGGCGACCGTCAGCGACGAGAACAGCGCACCGTTCTGGAACAGCACGCCGCAGCGCGATTCGATCGCGGCGCGGCGCGTGTCGGATAGACGCTGCAGGTCTTCGCCGAGCAATGTCACGCTGCCGGCCGCGGGGCGGTTCAGGCCGATGATCGAGCGCAGCAGCACCGACTTGCCGGAACCGGAGCCACCGACCACGCCGACGATCTCGCCGCGATACACGTCCAGGTCGAGGTTTTCGTGCACGACTTGCGCGCCGAACTGATTGCGCAGTCCGCGTACTTCGATGACCTTCTCGCGTCCGTTCACACGTGGATCTCCATGTAGAAGATCGCGGCCAGCGCATCCACGAGAATGGTGACAAAAATCGACTGCACTACACTTGAGGTAGTGCGTGTGCCTACCGATTCCGCGCTGCCGGTGACCTTGAAGCCTTCCAGACAACCGATCGCGGCGATCAGGAACGCGAAGATCGGCGCCTTGCTCATGCCGACCCAGAAGTGCTGGACGGCGGCCAGTTCGTGCAGGCGCGTTACGAACATTGTCGGCGAAATATCCAGGCTCAGCGCGCATACCGTGGCGCCGCCGATGATGCCCGCCAGCATCGCAAGAAAGGTCAGGAGCGGCAGCGCGATCAGGAGCGCGAGCAGGCGCGGCAGCACCAGCACTTCGATCGGGTCCAGGCCCAGCGTGCGGATCGCGTCGATTTCCTCGCGCGCTTTCATCGAGCCGATCTGTGCGGTGAACGCGCTGCCGGAGCGGCCGGCGATCAGGATCGCGGCGAGCAGTACGCCGAATTCGCGCAGGAACGAATAGCCGACCAGTTCGACGGTGAAGATGCTGGCGCCGAAATCCTGGAGCACGGTGGCGCCGAGAAATGCGACGACGGCGCCAATGAGAAAGTTCAGCAGCACCACGATCGGCACCGCGTTGAGTCCGGTCTGCTCCAGGTGGAACGCCAGCGACGTGATGCGCCAGCGCCGCGGATCGATCACACAGCGCGCCAGCGTGTTCAGCAGCAGGCCGATGAAACCGACCAGGTGCCAGGCGTTGCGGCCGACTTGTTCGGTGGCGGCGCCGGTATGCATGAGCAGCGCGACGAGTCCGTACGGGGGTTTGCGCGGCGCTGCGCCCGGCCTCGCGCGGGCGCGTGCGACCGCATCGATGAGCGCGCGGTGGGTCGGATCCAGTCCATCGATCGGCGAGGTTCCGGCCAGATCCAGCAGCAAACCGGCGCCTGCGGTATCCACGCGGCCGATGCCATGCGCGTCGATGCACGCGCCGTTGGGATGCTGGCGCTTGAGCCGATCGACGAGAGCGGACAAAGCAGCGGCGCCGGCCAGCGTCCAGTCGCCCGAGGCGACCACGCATCCGCCGCTCGGGTCTTGCCGAAACGTCGCGGTGCCCGCCGTCGCCGTAGTCATTGCGCAAGGCTAGCAGGCCACCGCTCGACAGGCCATGTCGATCGTCTCGTTGAGGGAGCCTGGAGCAGGGAAAACGTGCCGTATCTCTCACGAAAGCGCTCCATACTTCGTCATTCCCGTGCGTTATGGATTCGCCGGATGGGTACGCGATACTGTCTTCACCGATGGAACTGTGCTCAAGCGAAGATCGCCGAATGAAACTCGTCATCCTGTCGCGCAACACGCGCCTGTATTCGACCATGCGGCTCGTCGAAGTCGCGCGTGCGCGCGGTCATCACGTGCGCGTGCTCGATCCCTTGCGCTGTTACATGCACATTGCCGCGGGCGCTTTCGAAATTCACTACAAGAGTCGCGTGCTGCGCGGCATCGATGCGGTGATCCCGCGCATCGGCGCTTCGATCTCGTTCTATGGCACAGCCGTCGTGCGCCAGTTCGAGATGATGGGCGTGTATACGCCCAACGATTCCGATGCGATCCTGCGCGCGCGCGACAAGCTGCGCGCGTTGCAGATGCTCGCGCGCGAAGGCATCGATCTGCCGGCCACCGCGTTCGGCGACAATCCCGACGACACCGACGATCTGCTGGCGATGCTCGGTGACCCCTCGTATGTCATCAAACTCAACGAGGGCGCGCAGGGGCAGGGCGTGTTGCTTGCCGAAAAGCGTTCCGCTGCGCGCGGCATGATCGAAGCGTTCCGCAGCCTGTATACGAACTTCCTCGTGCAGGAGTTCGTGCGCGAGGCCAAAGGCGCGGATCTGCGCTGTTTCGTCGTCGGCGACCAGGTGATCGCCGCGATGCAGCGACAGGCGCCCGAAGGCGACTTCCGTGCCAACCTGCATCGCGGCGGCCGCGCGAGCGCGGTATGTTTGACGCGCGATGAGACGGCGATCGCGGTACGTGCGGCGCGCGTGATGGGGCTGGAAATCGCCGGTGTGGATCTGCTGCGCTCGCGGCGTGGGCCGCTCGTGCTCGAAGTGAATTCCTCACCGGGTCTGGAAGGCATCGAAGACGCCAGCGGCGTGGATGTCGCCGATGCGATCATCGCGCATGTCGAGAAAGGTGCTGCGGCGCGCCATTGCGTGCAGAAAACCACGTCTTACAAGCGCGGCAGATAGTTGCAGAGAGTGGCCGGCTTGTACGTTTAACGAAAAGTTCAGATCAATTTAACAGCCGCTTAAGGCCCTATCAGCCATACTGTGCCTACCGTAGCTTGCTCGACACTCCTAAAAGTCAGGCCTGTGGCTGGCAGATTACGGTATCGGGGCAGTAGCTTTGGCCCAAGCGAGGTGTGTTCCCCAATTAACACCTCCTTGGGCCGTTTTCTTTATAGGTGTCCGTTTTCGCGATGGAATCCTTCCTGCTCGCCCTTATCCAAACCAAGTCTTCCGCAGTAAGCTAGCCACCATGCACATTCTAGTCATTGAGGACAACAACGATATCGCGGCCAACATCGGCGACTTTCTCGTCGACAAGGGTCACACCGTGGATTTTGCCGGCGACGGCGCGACCGGTATGCATCTGGCCACTACCGACAATTTCGATGTCATCGTGCTCGATCTGGGGCTGCCCGGCATGGACGGCCTGGAGGTATGTCAAAGGCTGCGTCAGGAAGCCAGACAGCAGACGCCGGTGCTGATGCTGACCGCGCGCGACACACTCGATGACAAGCTGACCGGCTTTGATTCGGGCGCTGACGATTACATGGTCAAGCCGTTCGCGTTGCAGGAACTGGCGGCGCGGCTGGAAGTACTCGGTCGCCGCGGCAAGGGCAACAAGGGCCGCCTGCTGCAACTGGCGGACTTAAGCTTCGACCTCGACTCGTTGATGATCAGCCGCGGCGGCAAGCTGATTCAACTCAATCCGATCGGAATGAAGTTATTACAGGCGCTGATGGAAGCGGCACCGTCGGTAGTCACGCGGCAGGAACTGGAAATGTGCGTATGGGGCGAGACGCTGCCCGACAGCGATTCCCTGCGCGTGCACATTCATGGTCTGCGCAACGTGATCGACAAACCGTTCGACAAGCCGCTGATCCAGACGCGCCACGGCATCGGCTACCATATGGTCGATCCGGATGCGCTACCGCCGTAGGCTGCGCAGCCGCATCATCATCTCCTTTGCACTGTTCGGACTCGGATTGACCGCGCTGTTCGCGGTCGCCACGGTCTACATGCGCATGCGCCTGGAAGACCAACTCGTCAACAACACGCTGGAACGCGAACTCAGGCACTTCGTCGAGTTCAAGCGCGACAATCCCGATCCGGACGCACCGTGGAGCATGTCGACCTATGATGCGCAGATCGTGCGTGCTGGACGCACGGCCAGCGTGCCGTTGGCCTGGCAGAAGTACGACACCGGCGTGTTCGACATCGAGGGCATCGGTGACCAGGACAAGACGCTGCCCTACAAGCTTGCCGTCTACAAGGATGCCGATTTCTGGGCGTACCTGCGCTTTGATGTCAGCACGCAGAAACTCAGCGAGCGCCAGTTGGTGGTTGTGCTCGTCGCTTCCGTGCTGGTGTTCGCGCTGTTTTCGTTGCTGATCGGTTTCTGGTTGTCGGCGCGTGTGATGAGCCCGGTCAGCGAGCTTGCGCAGCGCGTGCGCGCAATGAGTCGCAGCGGCCGGCCCGAACCGCTGAAAGCGCATTTCGCCGACGACGAAGTCGGCCAACTCGCGGCGGCGCTCGACGACTATTCCACGCAGCTTACGCAGATGGTCCAGCGCGACCGCGAGTTCAACGCCGATGTCAGCCACGAATTGCGTACACCGCTATCGGTCATCGCCAGCACGACCGAATTGCTGCAAGGCTCGCCCGATCTCACCGACAAGCTGCGCGAGCGCTTGAAGCGCATCGAGCGCGCGGTGCGCCAATCCAGCGAATTGATCGATGCGCTGCTGCTGCTGTCGCGGCGCGAACGCCAGGCGCCGACCGATGGCGAAGCGACGGACGTAGTGAAGATCGTCGAGCAGATCGTAGATGCGCAGCGGGTGCAGGTGGCCAACAAGCCGGTCGAGGTGCGCGTGGAGATCGAAGAAGCGCTCGCCGCGGCGGCGCCGTCGTCGGTGGTCGCGGTCGCCCTGAGCAACCTGATCGGCAACGCCTTCAAATACACGCAAGCCGGTGAAGTCATCATCAACGTCGGCCATGGCCGCGTCAGCGTCGAGGATACCGGGCCCGGCATCAAGGCCGAAGACGCCGAAAAACTGTTCGAGCGCGGCGTGCGCGGTACCGAAGTCGGCACAGGCGGCGGCCTCGGGCTGGCGATCGTGCGCCGGTTGTGCGAACTCTACGGCTGGAAGGTCGCGCTCGCGCCGCGCCCGCAGGGCGGCGCGACGGCGACATTGGAATTCGGGCGCCGGGGCCGCGATTTCATTAGCGATACGTCCGCGCCGTGACTATCGTCAGTGGGCGGCGATGCGCGCGCAGATCGCCAGCGTCGCGCGCGCGCGATTGAGCGTGTAGAAGTGCAGACCCGGCGCGCCGCCTGCGAGCAGGCGGGTGCACAGATCGGCGACCACATCGGCGGCGAACGCGCGGATCGAATCCGCATCGTCGCCATACGCGGCAAGGCGCTTGGCCAGCCAGCGTGGAATCTCGGCGCCGCACAAATCGGAAAAACGCTTGAGCTGCGTGAAGTTCGTGATCGGCATGATGCCGGGTACGATCGGCACCCTCACGCCCGCCTCGCGCGCCGCATCGACGAAACGGAAATACGCATCGGCATTGTAGAAGTACTGCGTGATCGCACTGTTCGCGCCGGCATCGATCTTGGTTTTAAAATGGCGCAGATCGGCGAGCGCATCCTCGGCTTGCGGATGCGCTTCGGGATAGCAGGCCACTTCGATGTGGAAGTCGTCGCCGTGCTCCTTGCGGATGAACTCGACCAGTTCGCTTGCGTAGCGGAAGTCGCCGTAACTGGCCATGCCCGACGGCAGATCACCGCGCAGCGCGACGATGCGGCGACAGCCCATCGCCTTGTAGCGTTCGAGCAGTGCGGCGATGTCCGCGCGCGTGCCGCCCATGCACGACAGATGCGGCGCGGCATCCAGCCCGTGCGTTTCGCGCAGATGGCGTACCGTATCTGGCGTGTACGCCAGCGTCGAACCACCGGCGCCGAAGGTGACGCTCACGTATTCGGGCGCCAGCGCCTTCAGCCGGAGCGCCGCCGCTTCCAGTGCGGCATGCTGCTCGTCGGTTTTGGGTGGAAAAAATTCGAAGCTGATCGGCGGCATCGCGGTCAATAACGATAGTGGTCAGGCTTGTACGGACCATCGACCGGCACGCCCAGATACGCGGCCTGTTCGGCGGTCAGCGTAGTCAGCTTCACGCCGATCTTTTCCAGGTGCATGCGTGCGACTTCCTCGTCGAGCTTCTTGGGCAGGATGTAGACCCTGGGCTCGTAGAAATCGCGGTTCGCCCACAAATCCATCTGCGCCAGCGTCTGGTTCGAGAACGAATTGGACATCACGAAGCTGGGATGACCGGTGGCGCAACCGAGATTCACCAGGCGCCCTTCGGCGAGCAGGAAGATCGCGCGGCCGTG
>JAISPQ010000078.1 GCA_031274955.1 Rhodanobacter sp. | reverse complement strand
CTGTGGATGCCTTCGGGATCCAGCCCCGAGGTCGGCTCATCCAGAAACAGCAGGCGCGGCCGGCCGAGCAATGCCTGCGCGACGCCGAGGCGCTGGCGCATGCCCTTGGAATAGGTTTTCACACGGCGCGCGCCCGCGGCGGACAGGCCGACACGCTTGAGCGCACCGGGAACTTCGCTGCGCTGCGCGCCTTTCAGATCGGCGAAGTAGCGCAGCGTTTCGGCGCCGCTCAAGTGATCGTAGAAGACCACGCTTTCCGGCACATAGCCGATCCCGCGCCGTACTTCGCGGAACGCGGCGCCGGCAATATCGTGCCCATGAATGCGAATCGTGCCCGCATCGGGCGCGAGCAGGCCGAGCATCAGCTTGAACAGGGTCGTCTTGCCGGCGCCGTTGTGCCCGATCAGACCGAACAACTCGCCCTGTTCGATAGTGAGACTCACTTCGTCGAGCGCACGCAATGCGCCGTAGCGCCGCGTGATCTTGTCTACTTCGACGGCGGCGCTCATGGGTGAATGTTCCATTCATCGTGCTCAGGACGCATATGCGGTTTGGGATCGACCACGCTCGGCGCGCGCAGCACGGGAAACTGCTGCGACACCAGCCGCAGCGTTTGCACGGCGGGGCTGGCGAGCAGCAGCTTGAACATCGGATAGCGCCAAGTGAGCCGGTCGACGAGATCGCTGGCGACATAGGGTACATCGCCGATGCCATCGCCATCGCGATCCCAGCCGAGGTAATTGCTCCAGTAGTTGCCTTCCTTCGCGCCCCAGGTTTCGTCGCGCGTACCGGTGTAGCGCACCTGCTCCTGATTGCCGACGAAATCGTTACCTTCGACTTCGTTGTGGATGGAGCCGCCCCACAGATGCACGCCGACACGATTGTGCACGATCGTGTTGTTGCGCAGCGTGTTGTATTCGGCGTCGTAAACGAACAGGCCGCGCACGTTGTCGGCGAGGTAATTGCCTTCGACCGTCGAGTCCTGGATCGTGCGCAGCATGATGCCGTGATCGGTATTGCCCCAGACGCGGTTGTGACGCACAGTCTGGTCGCGCACTTCCATCAGCGCCAGCCCGCCGCGATTGTGGTAGACCTCGTTGCCTTCCCAGGTATTCTCGTTGGAGTTCATGTAGTGCGTACCGTAGCGCGCGTCGTGGATCTTGTTGTTGCGGAACAGCGCGTGATGCGATACGTCCACATAGATGCCGTCGCGCGTGAAACTGATCTGATTGCCGATGATCTGCGCGCCCTGCGTATTGTAGAGTTCGATGCCGTTGCCGCGCCGTACCGAAGACAGATCGCGTTTGCCGGTGATCAGGTTGTCCTCGATCCGCACATCGGCGACGCCCTCGATCCATAGCCCGAACAGGGTGTAGGAGAAGTCACAATTCCGCACGACGGCGCGATCCGCGCCGGGCTGGATGTAGATGCCGGCGTTCTGCGCGCCCAGATCCGCGCCGCTGTCGGCGATGATGAAGCCTTCGATCGTCACGTCGGGAGAGGTCACGCGCACCACATCGCCGGTCATGCCACCGCGCACGATGGGACGATCCACGCCGATCAGCGACAGGGGTTTGTCGATACGCAGGTTCTCGTGATATTCCCCACCCAGCACGCGCACGACATCGCCCTTGTCCGCAGCGGCGATCGCAGCCGCGATCGATTCACCCGAATGGACGATGTGTTCGGCCGCCTGTGCTTGTGCGCCCGCGCAGAACAGCAGGGTCAGTATGAAAAAGGCGGGGAGTAGAACCTGCCCCCGAGACGCTTTTGATCGAGGGGAGCAGGGAGCAGAGAGCAAGAAGCTGTCACCTCTCCCGCTTGCGGGAGAGGTCGGCGCGCGTAGCGCGACGGGTGAGGGAAACACTGGGAAAACCTTGCCAGACTTCCCCTCGCCCCAGCCCTCTCCCGCAAGCGGGAGAGGGGGAAAAGCTGCGCTTTCATCATCCGGGGCGACGCAAATTGCCATGAGCGTCCGCATGGAATTGCACCATCTCACGACTTTTTCCCGGCGGTTGCCTCTGTCGCAGAGCCGGCATCGGCCAAGGTATGCGGTATCGGTCTGCGCACGCTGGGCGTGTAGTAGCCATCGCTACCGATCGCCGTGAGCGGCTCGCCGGCCTTGGTGCGCCGCTTGCGCTCCTGCGAGAGCGGCGGACAGGCGCTGGCATCGTAGTACAGGATCATGCAATCCAGGCACAGCATGCACTCGCGCTGGTCGATGCGGCCCTGCGCGTCGATCGACTGCGAACCGCAGCCGACTGCGCAGGCCGCGCAAGTTTGGCACTCCTGTTTGCGCTTCAGGCCGAACAGCCGGAACGTGGTCGGTATCGCCAGCCCCGCGCCGAGCGGGCACAGATATTTGCAGAATGGCCGCTCGATGAAAATCGACAGCCCCAGCAGCACGGCCACGTACAGACCATAGGGCCAGGCGCGATGCAGCACGCCGACCAGGAAGGTGGTCTTGAACGGCTCGACTTCAGCGAGCTTTTCCGCCGTACTCATCGACAAGAACGACACGCCGAGCAAACCGAAGAAGATTACATACTTGAGCCACTTGAGCTTGTCGTGCACCGGCTGGGGCAATTTGAACTGGAAGCGCGCCAACCCGATCGCGCCGGCCGCCCGGTACAGCAGTTCGCTGAGCGAGCCGAACGGACACAACCAGCCGCAGAACAGCCCGCGCCCCCAGATGAGCAGGGTGATGATGGTGAACCACCAGAAAATGAAGATGAAGGGATCGGACAGGAACAGCTCCCAGTTCCACTGGAAGATCAGCGAATGGAACCAGGTCAGCACCTGCGTGATCGACGGCTGCGCCATCAGCCCGAAGCCGACCAGAACGACGCCGATCACCCACAGCGCATATTGCGGCCCTCTGACCCACAGCTTGTGCTTGCGATCCGCGCGCCGCACGAGACGGTCGCGCTGCGAATAGGTCGCGGCGGCGACGATGAGCATGAGGGCGAACAGGGCGATCTGGATCCGATTCGCGTTCCATATCTTCTGCCAGAGCGCCTGCGGCTTCTCGATCTTCGGGTGTCCGCCTTCCAGATAGCGCGCCGGCAGCCAGTATTCGCGCGCGAAGCTCACAAACGTGCGCGCGTCGGTCTGCTTGTCAACGCGATTGGCGAGAAACACGAGATTCCACGGATAGGCTGCCGAGAACGATGGCGAGCGCACGATGAAGATGGCCGACTCGGTCTAGTCGGGCGCGCCGGGCGCTTTCAGCGAATACAGATTGAGATAGTCGGTATCGCGGAAGCTGAAGGTGTCGCCCTCCTGGCGCACCTGCACGCGATCGTAGATACCGCCACGCACGAAACCCGATCCCTTGAACGAAGCCGTGCCGTCGTTGATGATGAACAGCGCATTCTCGCCGGGCTTCAACTGCGCCATGAGGCCTTCGTAGTAGGAATCGCCAAGCAGCAGACGGCCGATGCTCGGCGGATTCAGACAGCCGTAGTACAAATCCACATAGGGCTTGCCGTCGCCGGGCGGCAGGTCGAGTTCTTCCGGCCGTACCACCAGATGCTGCACGGCGCCTTCCTGCAAGAGCGCGGCCCAATTGGCGGCGGGCGGCACGTCCGTATAGCGCGCCTGGATGCGCACCACCGGCGGCAGGATGCCGACTTGGCGCGCCACTTTGAGGGCGCTTTGCAGAATCACCTGATGTTCGGCGATCGCGGTAACCGTCGCGCCGGAAATCGCATCCACACTCAACGTGTCTGCTTCGCCCGTAGCGACTTTGCCGACCTCGATACGATCGCCGACGAACTTGCCGACATACTGGCCGACGAAATGCAGCAGCGACGATTCGGGAATGCCCAGCAGCAGGATCGGCTCGGAGTGGCGCAGGATTTTTATGCCGGTGATGACGCCGTGGGTATCCATGCCGATCAGGGTGACGATCGGTTTGCCCGAATACCCCGGAATGTCGACGATGTCGGTGGACAGGAACGCGTAGCCGATCGTCTTGCCGCCGGCGTCGATAGCCGGCGCATAGGGAGGCTGTCCCGTGCGCGGCGCGAAATGATTCGCGCCGCTGATCACCTCGTTGCAGGGCACATAGGCGCACAGATTCGGATCGGTTTCCAATTGCGGCGGTAGCGGCGCATCATACGTGCCGGGGTTGGCGGCCTGTACACCGGCCGCTGCGAACAGGCACATGACGGCCACCAACAGCCGGACGAAATATCGGACGTAGTTCATCACAAGAAATCACGCTGCGGAAAA
>JAISPQ010000027.1 GCA_031274955.1 Rhodanobacter sp. | reverse complement strand
GGCCGGTGGCGCATCCGAAGTCGTCTGCGTCGATGCGTCCGCCGGCGCCGTGGCAGCGATCGCGCACAACGCGGAACGCAACGGCGTGGCGCAGCGCGTGCAAGCGATCCGCGCCGACGCGTTCGATCATCTGAAAGCCCTGCGCGAAGCGCGCGAACGCTACGACATCGTGATCCTCGATCCGCCGGCGTTCGTGAAGCGCCGCAAGGATTTCGCCGAAGGCCGGTTGGCGTATCGGTGGCTCGGCGAACTCGGCATGCAAGTGTTGGCGAAAGACGGCATCCTCGTCACCTGCTCGTGCTCGTATCACATGCCGCGCGCGGCCTTGCTCGAAGCACTACAGCAGGGCGCGCGTCATCTGGATCGCCAGGCGCAGATGCTGATCGGCCTGCAACAAGGCCCGGATCATCCCGTGCATCCGGCGATTCCGGAGACCGAATATCTCAAGGGTTTTATCGCGCGCGTGTTGCCGGCGTGAAATCGCCCTGACGGTCATGGCGGATTGTGCCGCCCAAGAAGTAGGGGGCTTTCGCGAAGGTGCGGGATGCTTTTCCCCTGCTCTCTACTCCCTCAACCCCGCTCCCTGCTCTTTCACACTCTAAGAGCCTGTCTAATATCTCCCTCCGCTCGCGCCGGAAGCTGTTTGTTCGCAGGCCAAGGAAGAGCGAGGGAGTGTACCGGGTGTACTCGACTTAAGCGTAACGAAGGCCTGTGGACAAACAGCCCCGGCCCTACGGGTTGCTCCCGCCAAAGCCGCCATGCGGGCGTGCTTGGTTCGACCTGACCGCCAGTCAGGCGCATCGCCAAGCACGCCCACCTGACAACGTTGGCGGGGCAACGCGGGCTGGGGGGAGATATTAGACAGGCTCTAATAGCAGGTTGTTGAGAAAGGGCTCGCAAAAGGTTCCGCGGCATCTGGCCGCAATGGCTTGGTATCGGCTAAGGTAGAAGGCTGTGCGCGTATACGCGCTTCTCCTGTTTCGCTGTCTTCGACATCCAACGAGTTTTTCCGACCGTGACCGATCCCCGCGCCCCCACGCCGAATTCCACCGACGCCATCGTGCAGGTGCGTGGCGTGCGCACGGTGCTGGGCGGCAAGCCGATCTTCGACAATATCGACATGGATATTCCGCGCGGCAGGATCACCGCGATCATGGGGCCCAGCGGCACCGGCAAGACGACCCTGCTGCGACACATCACCGGACAATTGATGCCGGATGCGGGCGAGA
The DNA here is from genome assembly GCA_031274955.1 of Rhodanobacter sp. Classification (GTDB taxonomy): domain Bacteria; phylum Pseudomonadota; class Gammaproteobacteria; order Xanthomonadales; family Rhodanobacteraceae; genus Dokdonella_A. The sequence continues at coordinate 20,648 of JAISPQ010000027.1, read as the reverse complement.
TTCGCGTGGATGGGCAGAACGTACCCGCGTTGTCGCGCGATGCGCTGTTCGCCCTGCGCGAGCGCATCGGCTATCTGTTCCAGAACTCGGCTCTGCTGACCGATTTCAGCGTGTTCGAGAACGTCGCGTTTCCGCTGCGCCAGCATCTGCAATTACCCGAGGAACTAGTGCGCAACATCGTGCTGACCAAGCTGCAGGCGGTGGGTCTGCGCGGCGCGGCGGACCTGATGCCGAGCGAGCTTTCCGGCGGCATGGCGCGCCGGGTCGCGCTGGCGCGCGCGATCATCCGCGATCCGACGCTGATTCTTTACGACGAGCCGTTCGTCGGCCTTGATCCGATCGCGCTCAATCAGGTGCTGCGCCTGATCCGCACGCTCAATGAAACACTCGGCATCACCAGCGTGCTGGTCGCGCACGAATTCGCCGCGGTCGCGCGCATCGCCGATCTGGGCTACCGGATCGCCGGCGGCAAGGTCGTCGCGCGCGGCACCCCGGCCGAGCTTACGCGCGGCGATGCGCCGGGGACCAAGAAATTCTTTGGCGGCGAAGCCGACGGCCCGGTGCCGTTCCAATATCCCTCGCGCGATTACGCGGCGGACCTTGGCTTTCCGGCGACGGCGGGGGCCGCATGAATCAGATACGCAAACCGCCTTCGATGATCGGCGATGCGCTGGCGCAAATCGGCGCCTGCGGGTTGTTTCTGGTGCAGATCGTCGCGGCTATCCCCAAGAGCCTGCGCCATGTTGTGGAGACGATCCGGCAGATCTGGTTTGTCGGTGCGATGAGCCTCGTCATTATCATGACCTGCGGTCTGTTCGTCGGCATGGTGCTCGGTTTGCAGTTGTATTACGTGCTGTCGATCTTCGGTGGCACGGCGGCGCTGGGTACGGTGGTGTCGCTGTCGCTATACCGCGAGTTGGGGCCGGTGGTAGCGGCGCTGCTGTTCGCCGGTCGCGCAGGAACGTCGATCACCGCGGAGATCGGTCTGATGCGCGCGACGGATCAACTGGCCGCGATGGAGATGATGGCCGTCGATCCGATCGCCTATGTGGCGGCGCCGCGCTTTCTCGCCGGGCTGGTGGCGATGCCGCTGCTCGCCTGCGCGTTCAATGCGATGGGCATCTTCGGTGCGCACCTCGTCGGCGTCAATTGGCTCGGGCTGGACAACGGTACGTTCTGGTCGAATATGACCTCGGGCGTGGATGTCTGGAAGGATGTGATGAACGGCGTGTGGAAGAGCATCGCCTTTGGTGGTGTGGTTGCGCTGATCGCGGTCTTCCAGGGCTACACCACGGCACCGACCAGCGAGGGCGTGGCCTATGCGACGACGCGCACGGTCGTATTCTCGTCGATCGTCGTACTGGCGCTGGATTTCGTGATGACCGCATTCCTCATGTAGGAGCAAGGGAAATAACCATGACGCAACGACGTTCCTATCAGGTCGGTACCGGGTTGTTCATCCTGCTCGGTTTCACCACGCTGGCGTATCTGGCGACGCAAACGACCTCCATCGCGAACTTCAGCCAGGGGCCGAGCTACATGCTCAAAGCGCACTTCACCAATATCGGCCAACTCAAGCTGCGTGCGCCGGTGAAACTCGCCGGCGTGCGTATCGGTTCGGTCGAATCGATCGCGCTGGATCCCGATCGCCTTGATGCGATCGTGCAGATGTCGATCGACAAACACTACGGCAATATTCCCGAGGATTCGTCCGCGTCGATATTCACCAGTGGTTTATTGGGCGATCAGTACGTTGGCATCCAGGCCGGCGGATCGTCCGACATGTTCAAGGACGGCGGCGAATTCATCCTGACACAACCATCGATGCAACTGGAAGACCTGATCGGCAAGTTCCTGGTCAGCGGCTCGCCGGCGCAAAAGCCTGCGGACGCATCGAACAATGCATCCCAAGACAAGCCGGCGACGAATCCACCGGCCAACGATAACAAGCCCTGAGGACCCCTCCATGTTGCGTATCATTTCCTTCGTATCCGCCCTGCTGTTCGCGATCGCTATGGCGCCGGCGCATGCCGATGTCGCAATGCCCGATCAGGTTGCGCAGGGCATCGCCGACGATTTGGCCAAGACCATCGAAGGCCATCAGGCCGAGCTCAAGAACGATCACGAAAAGCTCATCAAGCTCATCGACAACATCCTGCTGCCGCGCTTTGACATCGATTACGCCTCGATTCTCGTGCTGGGTCAGTACGCGCGTACCGCGACGCCGGAACAGCGCGCGCGATTCGCCAAGGCGTTTTATAGCTCGATCGTGCACCGTTATGCCGAGGGGCTGCTCAATTACACGCGCGGCCGCGTGCGCGTGTCGCCGAACAAGGGCGAGGTCAACGACAAGCGTACCGTGGTGCGTACTCAGGTCGCCCTCGACGAGGGCAAGACGGTTAGTGTGGACTATGCGTTCCGCAAAACCAAAGACGGCGATTGGAAAGCCTATGATGTAATCATCGAAGGCATTTCCTATATCACCAACTACCGCAATCAGGTTTCCGAAGAGATCAAGAAGTCGAGCCTTGACGCATTGATCACGCGCCTGGAAACGCAGGGCGAAAAGGCGCTGGAAACGATGGAGCGGAACCAGAGCGGCCCGTGATGCCCATGGATTTGCGGATCGAGCGTATCGATGCACAGCATGTGCGCGTCGCCGGGCGTCTGGGATTTTCCGAAGCGGCCGCGGCGCTCGCACGCGGCGGCGAACTGCATGCGGAGGGCGCCGGGGAGATAAACGTGGATGTCGGCGGCCTGGAGCGCGTCGATAGCGCCACGCTGGCCGTGCTGCTCGCGTGGTCGGCGCGCGCGCGCGCGGCGGGGACGGTCCTGCATTTTTCCCACATGCCCGCGCAACTGGATGCGCTGGCGCAGGTGTGCGGTACGGGGCCAATGCTGGGGTGATTGGCGCAGACGGTTGGACAGCACGACCTGCCACACTGCTTGTTCCATGTTCACAACCGCTCGGTTGCCGCTGACTTCTCTTGACCGGAATATCCGCCATGAATGCAGTCACCGCTGAATCGGTCTACGAGAAACTCAAGATGCTGCCGCCACGGCGCATCGCGGAAGTCGAGGATTTCGTCGAGTTTCTGAAAGTGCGCGACGAAAAGATGCGTGCACAACAGGTCAGTGAGTTATTCGAAATGATAGATAAGCTCGCCGCTGTCGAGCCACCGCTCATGCCCGAGGAGATCGACGCGGAAATCGATGCCGCACGGGCTGAGCGGCGCGCCCGTGTGGATCGTCGCTGACCCCAATTGCGTGGTGTCAGCCTTTCTCTGGGGTGGCCCGCCGCGTAAGCTGCTGGATGTCGTGCGCGAACGCGGCGTGAGGTTATGTACCAGCCCTATGCTGATCGACGAATTGCGCGATGTGCTTCTCGCGCCGTAAATTTGCCAGGCGCTTCGCTGTCACTGGTCTGACGACGGTTGCGATCCTTGATCGCTATCTGGCATTCGCGACGCTCGTCGAGCCAGCAACGCTGGTCGCGCCGGTTTCGCGTGATGCCAAAGATGACCACGTGCTCGCTTGTGCACTTGCTGCACGGGCGAGTTTTATCGTGTCCGGCGATAGCGATTTGTTGACATTGTAGAGCTTTGAGGAGATGCCGATTCTCACAGTCGTGCGGGCTATCGAGAGAGTCAATATGGCAACGCAGTGAAAGAGCCTGGTCCAAGATTCCTCATCAGTCCGCACTGCTCTCTCTCTCTCTCTCTCTCTCTCAACACAAGTCTCCAATCGCGGAACGGGGAATCGTAGTCAGGCTCTTAGTTCCGCGGACTACCATTGTTCTGCTTTTTGTCCTTCTGCGACTGCTCGTACTGATGTTGCTCATCGAGCAGCTTGTCGACGTCTATGTCGTTCGTGCCCTGCATCTGTTCGATCACCGCGGCCGGCGGCGCGCCGTTGTAGAACAGGTACACGCGGCGCTGGCGATAGGCGTCGCGATAGAACGTGTACGGATCGTAGACGCCGTGCAGCAGGCTTTCGGCATCGATGAAGTCCGAGCGCAACGAAATGAAATACACAGTATGCGGCAGGTATTCCGCGTGGTACTTGAGGCTGTGTGTGTACGTGTACCAACTCAGCGGGTCGAAGAAATAGATATCGACCGGCCAACTCCAGGCATCGCGCAGGGTGGTGGAACCCAGCAGCGGCAGTACGAGGTACGGGCCATCCGGCACGTGCCATTTCGCCAGCGTCACGCCAAAATCGGTTTTGTCCTGCGGTAGCCCCATTTTGCTGGCCGGATCGAAGAAGCCGATGAGCCCGATGGTCGTGTTGACCGCCAAGCGCCCGGTGTTGCGGACTGCGGCCTTGGGTTCGGCCTGGAGCAGGTCGTTGATGATCGTGATGGGCGTCCTGATGTTCGTGAAGAAGTTCGCGATCGCGTGGCGCAGGCTCGGCGTGGTGATCTTGCGATAGCCCACGGCGACAGGGCGGATCACTATCTTGTCCGCCTTGTCGTTGAAGGTGTACATGCGGCGATTGAATTTCTCCCACGGATCGTCGGTGCGCGGTTTGACCGTCGTCGCGCAACCGGCGAGCAGAAGGACGCTCAAGGCCAAAAGTCCTGCGTAGACGCGGGAAAAAGATGGGATGGATTGCATAGGGGTCATCATCTAGATCGTGAACAAGCTTCCGTTGTCCACGGCACATGCGGCGGTGCAAGATTACGCGAAAACGGTCGCGTTGGCATCGGACCGGGCAGGAACCGGACTGGGCAGGAATCTGTTCAGGCGTGGTTGTGGAATCCGGGCGCGTTTCTGATTTGCGCTGCATAAAAGCGTGGCGCTACAATAACAGATTGCTAACGCTATGATTTTTTTCGAGGATTTTGCGATGGCGCGGATTACCGTGGAAGACTGTCTGGAAGTGGTGGACAACCGCTTCGAACTTGTATTGATGGCGACCAAGCGTGCGCGTCAGTTGTCCAAAGGCGCCACGGCGACCGTGGAAGGCGACAACGACAAGCCGACCGTGCTCGCGCTGCGTGAAATCGCCGATCGCCGGGTCGATCAGGCCATGATTGACGAGATCGACCGCCAGGAACGCGAACGCGCCGAGCGTGAGGCGCTGGAATGGGCGGCTGCCGAGGTGGACGACGATCTGAGCAAGGGCGGTGACGATCTATGATGGCCCGAATGCGCATGCAGGGTCGATTCGCCGGAGCAGCTTGAGGCTGTGTCCGGGATGGCCGCGCCCGCACTCCATTGCCCTCGGGCACCAGTGACGAGCCAGCTTCCCGCCGACGTACAGGCGCTTGAACAGCGGCTCTGGGCCTACCTTCCCGCGGAACAGATCGCGCGGATTCGCAGGGCCTATGAAATCGGCGCGCTGGCGCATACCTGCCAGACGCGCAAGAACGGCGACCCCTACATCACCCATCCGGTTGCGGTTGCCGGCATCCTCGCCGAAATGGGCATGGATACCGAGACGATCATCGCGGCGATCCTGCACGATACGCTGGAAGACACTTCCCTGGGCGCGGAACAGATCGCTGCCGAATTCGGCCCGGTCGTGAGGGAGCTCGTCGATGGCGTCACCAAGCTGGACAAGGTGCGCTTTCGCAGTCGCCAGGAAGCGGACGCCGAAAGTTTTCGCAAGATGCTATTGGCGATGGCGCGCGATCTGCGCGTCATCCTGATCAAGCTCGCCGACCGCATGCACAACATGCGCACGCTCGATGCGAAAGATCCCCAATCCCGGCGCCGCATCGCGCGTGAGACGCTGGATATCTATGCGCCGATCGCGCAACGCCTGGGCATGAACCGCTTCAAGACGGAATTGCGCGATCTGGGGTTCCGCTCGCTGTTCCCCGATCGCCATCGCGTGATCGCCGAACGCATCCGCACCGTGCTGGGCAATCGCCGCGAGGCGATGGCGAAAATTGAAGATGCGCTCAAGGTGCGGCTGGAAAACGAAGGGATCGTGCACCGTCTGGTCAGCCGCATCAAATCGCCCTACAGCATCTATTCGAAAATGCGTAGCGAGCACAAACCCTTCGCACAGGTGATGGACGTATACGGCTTCCGCGTCATCGTCGCCAACGTACCGCACTGCTATCACGCACTGGGTGCCGTGCACGGTCTGTACAAGCCGCTGGACGGGCGCTTCCGCGATTTCATCGCGATTCCGAAGGCGAACGGCTATCAGTCGTTGCACACCGTGCTGTTCGGGCCGTTCGGCGCGCCGATCGAGATCCAGATCCGCACCGAAGAAATGGATGCGGTTGCCGAGCGCGGCGTTGCTGCGCACTGGGTCTACAAGGTCGACTCGGCGCCGGCCAACAGCGCCCAGTCGCGCGCGCGCGAATGGGTTTCCAGGCTGATCGATCGTGAAACGCAGACGCCTTCGTCGCTCGAATTCATTGAGAACGTGAAGATCGACCTGTTTCCGGACGAGGTCTATCTGTTCACGCCCAGGGGCCGGATTCTCGCCCTGCCACGCAATGCGACGGCGCTGGACTTCGCCTATTTCGTTCACACCGATATCGGTGGGCACGCGGTCGTGGCGCGTGTGGACAAGAAACTGGTGCCGCTACGCACGCCGTTGGTCAGCGGTCAGACCGTGGAAATCGTCACCGCGCCATCGGCGGCGCCCAGCCCGCAATGGCTCGAATGGGTGGTTACCGGGCGCGCGCGCACCGCGATCCGCCATTATCTGAAACGCTTGCAGCACGAGGATGCGGTCGAGTTCGGCCATCGCATGCTCGACCGGGCACTGGATGCGCTGGACTCCTCGCTCGAAAACATCCCGCACTCCGTCCTCGACCGCTATCTGGCCGAGCAGAAATACAAGCGGCTGGAAGAACTGCTCGCTGACATTGCGCTGGGCAACCGCGTCGCGGATACGGTCGCCCAGGCCCTGCTGGCCACGCAAGGCGAGCACCCGCACGCATCGCGCCTGCACCGCAGTGAGAAGATCATGATCACCGGTGCGGAACTGGGCGTGCTCAGCTTCGGCAACTGCTGTCATCCGCTGCCGGGCGACGAGATCATGGGGTATCTGTCCGCCGGCAAGGGCATCGTCGTGCATTGCAGCGAATGCCCGAACGTGCCGGAACTGCACAAATCGCCGGAACGTTGCATCGAGATCGCATGGGACGCGGGCGTGCAGGGCGATTACAAGGTCGAACTGCGTATCGAGGTGGCCAATCGGCCGGGTGTGTTGGCTCAGGTCGCCACGGCGATCGCCGAAGCCGGATCGAATATCGAAAATGTCGAATACAAGGAACGCGATGCGGCGACGGCGACCATGCTGTTCACCATCGAGGTGCGCCATCGCAAGCACCTCGCCGACGTCATGCGCCGCGTGCACCGTTTGCAGGTAGTGACCGCGGTGCGTAGATATCCGGTGTGAGAACACGCTGAGAATTTCTTGTCTTGCGCGAAGGTGTGTGCGCTCACCGGCTCACTCGCGGTTTTGTCGATTTCATGCCGCTGTGTGTACACTTGACGACTATGACTACTTCTCATCGCAGCATCATCCATACCGAGCGCGCACCCGCGGCGATCGGCCCGTATTCCCAAGCCGTGAAAGTCGGCAGCACGGTGTATCTGTCGGGACAAACACCGCTGGATCCAGCGACTGGCGAACTCGTGGTGGGTGACATCGCCACGCAGACGCGCCGCGTGTTCGACAACCTGCGCGCGGTCTGCGAAGCCGCCGGCGGTTCGTTCGATCAGATCGCGCGTGTGGGCATCTATCTCACCCACCTTTCCGACTTCGCCGCCGTGAACGGCGTGATGAAGGAATATTTCCACGAGCCGTATCCGGCACGTTCGACGATCGGCGTGCACGAACTGCCGCGCGGTGCGACGGTGGAGATCGACGCGATCATGGTGCTCGGCTAAGTCGAGCCGAGTTCGTGATATAGGTTTCACGACAGCGGCGCGCTGGGCTAGTCTTTTGCGCCATGTCTTCGCATCCATCCCTCCCCTCACGCGCAACACAGGCCGATCCGGGCGGTGCGCCGGTGTCCGCGTTGCCGGGCGTCGGACCATCGCTGGTGGAGACGTTAGCGCGTCTTGGTTTGGAGCGATGGCAGGATTTGTGGTTCCACCTGCCGCTGCGTTATGAAGACCGTACGCAAATCACGCCGATCCGAGAGCTGCGCGTTGGTGAAAGCGCACAGGTTCTCGCCGTCGTGGATGCGGTCGAGCGCAGTTTCCGCTATCGGCCGCAGTTGCGTGTCGCACTGAGCGACGATTCGCAGGCGACGCTGGTCGTGCGTTTCTTCCATTTCAGCAACACCCAGGCCGCGCAGTTCGAACCGGGCACGCGTTTTGTGTGCTATGGCGAAGTGCGGCATGGCGCGCAGGGGCTGGAAATGGTGCATCCCACCTATCGGCGCCTCGCCGGCGATGCCGCTGTCATCACCGACGATCGCCTCACGCCAATCTATCCGACCACCGAAGGGCTGGGCCAGAAACGTTTGAGCAGTGTGATCGCGCGCGCGCTGGAGCGCCTGCCCGGCGACGACGTGCTGGAACTGGTTCCCGAATACCTGCGCGCGCCGCTGCATTTGTGCTCGCTGCGCGAGGCACTGTTGACCGCGCATCGGCCGCCGGCTGGCGCGTCCGTTCGCGAACTGTTGGCCGGCCGGCATCCCGCGCAGCAGCGTCTGGCGTTCGAGGAATTGCTGGCGCAACACCTGAGTCTGAAGCGGTTGCGCGCACGGGTGCGCCATCATCGCGCGCCGGCGCTGGATGGCGATGGTGCATTGCGCGCGGCCTTGATAGCGCGCCTGCCGTTCGTGCTCACGCGCGCGCAGCGGCGCGTCATCGCCGAGATTGCGGACGATCTTGCCAAACCCGCGGCAATGCTGCGCCTCGTACAAGGCGACGTCGGATCGGGCAAGACCATCGTCGCCGCGCTGGCGGCGTTGATCGCAATCGAAGCCGGTTATCAAGTGGCCCTGGTCGCACCGACCGAACTGTTGGCCGAGCAGCACTACCATCATTTCTGTGCGTGGTTCACGCCGTTGGGCATCGAGCCGATCTGGCTTGCCGGCAAGCTCACCGGCCGCAAGCGCGAAGCGGCGCTCGCGGCCATGGCTGCGGGAGCGCCGCTGGTGATCGGCACGCATGCGCTGCTGCAGGAAGACGTGGTTTTTGTGCGGCTCGGCCTTGCCATCATCGACGAACAGCATCGCTTCGGCGTGCATCAGCGGTTGATGCTGAGCGAAAAAGGTCGTGTTGGCGATCAGGTTCCGCATCAGCTCGTGCTCACCGCGACGCCGATTCCGCGCACGCTGGCGATGACCGCCTATGCGGACCTGGATGTTTCGGCGATCGACGAATTGCCGCCGGGCCGCACGCCGGTGCAAACCGTGGCCGTGTCCAATGCCCGGCGCGGCGAAGTGATCCAGCGCATCCGCAGCGCCTGCGCGGAAGGCCGGCAGGCGTACTGGGTGTGCACGCTGATCGAGGAATCCGAACAACTCCAAGCGCAGGCTGCTCAAGTCATCTTCGCCGAACTGCAAACCGAACTGCGCGACCTGTGCGTCGGTTTCGTGCATGGGCGCATGAAACCCGCGGACAAGCAGACTGCGATGGATGCGTTCAAGACCCATCAAACGCATGTGTTAGTGGCGACGACCGTGATCGAAGTCGGCGTGGACGTACCCAATGCGAGTGTGATGATTATCGAGAACGCGGAACGTCTTGGGCTGGCGCAGTTACATCAATTGCGCGGGCGTGTGGGGCGTGGCAGTGCGGTGTCGAGCTGCGTGTTGCTTTATCAAGCGCCGCTGTCGCCGCTGGCGCGCGCGCGTCTGCAAGTGATGCGCGAAACCACCGATGGATTTCGCATCGCCGAAAAGGATCTGGAATTGCGTGGCCCCGGCGAACTGCTCGGCACGCGCCAGACCGGGCAGATGGCATTGCGCATGGCCGATCTGGTGCGCGATGCGCATTGGCTGCCGACCGTACAGAGGATCGGCGCGGCGTTGCTGCACGATCATCCTGTTCTGGCAGAGCGTCTGGTCAAACGTTGGATTGGCGGAGCAGCGCGTTATGCGGACGTATGAATCGCCCAACTCCTGCTTGTGTTTGCTTGATGAGGCCGAAAGCCATACCCTGAATGGGTAAAGGCAGGGATGCCGGTTTGTTCTTTGCCGTCATGGAGGACGGCGGAAATAACCCGTGAAAAGTCCGGCAGGGATGCCGGTTTGTTCTTTGCCGTCATGGAGGACGGCGGAAATAACCAGGTAAATAAAATGGCATGGAATGAACCCGGTAGCGGCAAGCAGCGCGATCCGTGGCGTGACAGCGGTGGCGGCCCGCCGTTCGATATCGATGCGCTCGTCAAACGCGTGCGCGAGTTTTTCAAGGGGCTGCTCGGCGGCCGTGGCGGTAGCAGCGGCAGCGGCGGTGGCGGTGGTGTCGGTGTCGGCGGCATCGGCATCGCGGTCGTCGGCATTCTGGTCGGCTGGGTCGCGCTCGACAGCTTCGTGCGTATTCCGGCCGACGAAACCGGCGTCGTGCTGCGCTTCGGCCAGTTCCAGCGTCTGATGACACCGGGCCTCAATATCAAGATTCCATACCCGATCGAATCGGTGATTCGTGTGAACGTCGGCAATGTGCGCCAGACCAACGATCAGGTGCGCATGCTGACCCAGGATGAGAACATCGTGCTCGTGGATTTCAACGTGCAATATCAGGTGGCCGATTCGCAGGCGTTTGCATTCGGCGTGCGCGATCCCGATGCGACGCTCGGCCAGGCCGCCGAAAGCGCGGTGCGCACCGTGATCGGCGGCAGCGACATGGACACGATCCTGTCCGGTCAGCGCACCGAATTGATGGCCGAGGCGAGAAAGCTCCTGCAAGCCTCGCTGGATCAGTATGGAACCGGCATCACGCTCACCGGACTCAACTTCCAGAACGTGCGTCCGCCCCCGGAAGTGAAAGATGCATTCGACGAGGCCAATCGCGCCTTGCAGGACAAGCAGCGCGCCGAGGAGGAGGCCAAGGCGTATGCGAGCCAGGTCGTGCCCGAAGCGCGCGGCGATGCGGCCGGTGTGCGCGCCGAGGCCGCAGGCTATAAGGCCGAACGCATTGCGCGCGCCGAAGGCGATGCGCAGCGTTTCAGTTTGATCCAGGCGCAGTACAAGGCAGCGCCGGACGTCACACGCAAGCGCCTGTATCTGGAAACCGTGCAGCAGGTCGTCGCGCGCATGCCGAAGATCATCGATTTTTCCTCGGGCAAGAACATCATCTCACTGCCGACGCCGGCGGCCGAGCCGCCGCCGCTCCCGCCAAAGGTCGCAGCTGCGGCCGCCGCGAACGCGCCGGAACCGAATAAGGGAGGCCGCTGATGCGCTTGATTACATTGGTCGTTTTCTTGATGGTCGCATTGCTCGCCGTGAACTGCACGTTCGTGGTCAACGAAGGGCAGACCGCGATCCTGCTGCAATTCGGCCGCATCACGCAGACCGGCTTCACACCGGGCCTGCATTTCAAGCTGCCGCTGATCCAGCAGGTACAGCGTTTCGACAAGCGCGTGCTCACGCTGGATTCCGCGCCCGAGCGCTATCTCACCTCCGAGAAGAAAGATGTCAACATCGACTTCTTCGTGAAGTGGCGCATCGTCGATCCGGGTAAGTTCTACGTCGCGTTGGCCGGCGATGAGAACCGCGCGCAGCAGCGGCTGGGGCCCATCGTCAAGGAAGGTCTGCGCACCGCGGTCAATTCGCGCACCTTGCAGGAGTTGGTCTCCGGCGGCCGCGCCGATATCACCGAGCACCTCGTCGGCGAGGCCAACCGCGCGACCCAAGGCATGGGCATCGAGATCGTCGATCTGCGTATCAAGCGCATCGATCTGCCCGAAGACGGCAGCGTGATCGGCTCGGTCTACGACCGCATGCGCGCGGAACGCAAGAAGGTCGCCAGCCAGTTGCGCGCCGAAGGTGCCGAAGCGGCGAAGACGATCAAGGCCGATGCCGACCGGCAGGTACAAGTGATTGCCGCCGAAGCCTATCGCGATGCGGAAAAGATTCGCGGCGAGGGCGATGCCACCGCCGCGCAAACGTATGCCGCCGCCTATGGAAAGGATGCGGATTTCTTTGCGTTCTATCGGAGCCTGGAGGCGTATCGCGACGCGTTCGCAACGCCGAATGGAACGCTGGTGCTCGATCCGAAATCCGAGTTTCTGCGCTATTTGCAGGACAGTAACAGTAAATGAGGGAGCAGGAATCCCGGCTTATACAGCGAGGAACATCATGGGCAAGTCAGTCGTAATCCTTGGCGCGCAATGGGGGTGAGCCGGGCTTTCGCGCAATGCGTTGAATCGCATTGCGCGCCGGCGAACGCCGGAGGCAGGATGCCGCAGGCCGGGTGACTTGCCCAGCGAGGACCGCCAGGCCTAGTCACCGACGTCGCCCCATTGAACGGGGTGTTAAGAGCCTGTCTAATATCCAAGCGAGGAACATCATGGGCAAGTCAGTCGTAATCCTTGGCGCGCAATGGGGCGACGAAGGCAAAGGCAAGATCGTCGATCTGTTGACCGAGCGCGTCAGCGCCGTCGCGCGTTTCCAGGGCGGCCACAACGCCGGCCACACACTCGTCATCAAGGGCAAGAAAACGGTCCTGCACCTGATCCCCTCGGGCATCCTGCGCGATGATGCGCTATGCCTGATCGGCAATGGCGTGGTGCTCTCGCCGGCCGCACTGATGGAAGAGATCGCCGAGCTTGAAGCCAATGGCGTGGACGTGCGTCCGCGCGTGAAAATCAGTCCGGCGACGCCGCTGATCATGCCGTACCACATTGCGGTGGATAAGGCGCGCGAAGCCGCCTCCGGCGCCAAGGCGATCGGTACCACCGGCCGCGGTATCGGCCCCGCCTACGAGGACAAGGTCGCCCGCCGCAGCATCCGCGTCGCCGATCTGATGTACCCGCGAGAACTGCCCGAACTGCTGCGCGTATCGGTGGACTATCACAATTTCATCCTCACGCAATGGCTGAAGGCCGCGCCGGTCGATTATCCAAAGGTGCTCGACGATGCGCTCGCCTGGGGCGAATACCTGCGTCCGCTGGTCGATGATGTCGCCACGATTCTGCACGAGGTGCGCAAGAACGGCGGCCATATCCTGTTCGAAGGCGCGCAGGGCGCGCTGCTGGATATCGACCACGGCACGTATCCGTATGTGACTTCATCCAATACCACGGTCGGCGGCGCACTGGCCGGCACCGGCGTCGGTGCGGGCGATATCGACTATGTGCTGGGCATCTGCAAGGCCTATGCGACGCGCGTCGGCGGCGGCCCGTTCCCGACCGAACTCCACGACGATATGGGCGAATGCCTGCGCAAGGTCGGCAACGAATTCGGCGCCAGCACCGGACGTCCGCGCCGCTGCGGCTGGATCGATCTGGTGGCGCTCAAGCGCGCGGTGCAGATCAACGGCATCGATGGCCTGGCGATCACCAAGCTCGACGTGCTCGACGGATTACCGACGATCAAGGTCGGCATCGCCTACGAATACCGCGGCAAGCGCCGCGAGCTCGCGCCGCTGGATGCCGATGGGTGGGCCGAATGCAAGCCGGTCTATCTGGAATTTCCGGGCTGGGCAGAATCCACCGCCGGTATTCGCGAGTGGAACAAGCTGCCGCCGGCCGCGCGCGCGTATCTGCGCGCCGTCGAAGAACTATCCGGTTGCCGTCTTGCGATCGTCGCCACCGGCGCGGACCGCGAGGATACGATCGTGCTGGACGATCCGTTCGCCTGAAAACGACACCTTGCGCGCCGGCGACGCAACGAACGGCCTTCCTTCACAGGTTTTGAACAAAATCTTGACCATGATTTCCGCGAGTTCCGTTACACTCGTAGACTCACATGGTAACCCTTGATGGCAGGAAAGTAGTCCATCAGGCTCACGGTTCCTTTTTTCTGCGGAAAAGACATGACCTATGCTTCCTCGTTCGATCGCGAGCAGCTTCTGGCCTGCGCCCGTGGTGAACTATTCGGCCCCGGTAATGCGCGCCTGCCGGCGCCGCCGATGCTGATGTTCGACCGCATCACGCATGTGGGCGAGCACGATGGCGCCTTCGGCAAGGGATCGCTGTGCGCGGAACTGGATATCGATCCGAGTCTGTGGTTCTTCGCGTGTCATTTTGAGAGCGATCCGGTCATGCCGGGCTGTCTGGGCCTGGATGCCCTGTGGCAATTGAGCGGGTTCTTCCTGCCATGGCTGGGTCTGCCGGGCCGTGGGCGCGCGCTTGGTGTGGGGCAGGTGAAGTTTACCGGGCAGGTATTGCCCAGCGCCAAGCTCGTGCGTTACGAGGTCGATGTACGTCGTGCCATGCGTGGACGCACGGCGCTGGTCATAGCCGATGGACGGGTAGTCGTCGATGACAGACTGATCTACGAAGCGACGAACATGCGGGTCGGTTTGTTTCAGTCTACGGAGGGTTTCTGATGCGTCGTGTAGTGGTAACGGGCATGGGCATCGTATCCTGCCTTGGCAACGGCATGGATAGCGTAGCGCAGGCGCTGCGTGATCTGCGCAGCGGCATCCAGTCCATTCCCGACTATGCGGCGCGCGGTCTGCGCAGCCGTGTGGCGGGTGTGCCGCACATCGATCTGGAAAACCTGATCGATCGCCGGCTCAAGCGTTTCATGGGCGATGCCGCGGCCTATGCCTACCTCGCCATGCGTTCGGCGATCGAGGATGCGGGAATAGTCCTCGAGCAAATCCGCCATCCGCGCGTGGGCGTGATCGCCGGCTCCGGTGGCCCATCCGCGCAGTGGCAACTGGAGACCGCCGCGCTACTGCACGAGAAGGGCGTACGCCGCATCGGCCCTTGCATGGTACCGCGCACGATGTGCTCGAGCGTATCGGCCACGCTGGCGACCGCGTTCGGTATTCTCGGCCTGAGCTATTCGATCGCAGCGGCCTGCGCCACTTCGGCGCACTGCATCGGCGCGGCTGCCGATCTCATCCGCCATGGCGCACAAGATGTCATGTTCGCCGGGGGTGGCGAGGAAATGCATTGGGGTATGACGGCACAGTTCGACGCGATGGGCGCGCTGTCCACCCATTTCAACGACACTCCGCAGACCGCCTCGCGGCCGTATGACGCCAGGCGCGACGGTTTCGTGATCGCCGGCGGCGGCGGCATGCTGGTGCTGGAGGATTACGAATACGCCAGGAAACGCGGCGCTCGCATCCATGCGGAACTGGTAGGTTATGGCGTGACATCCGATGGCGCCGACATGGTGGCTCCCTCGGGCGAGGGTGCGGTGCGCTGCATGCGCATGGCCATGGCCGGCTGTACGACGCCGGTCGACTATCTCAACACGCACGGTACCTCCACGCCGATGGGGGATATCGTCGAGCTTGCCGCCGTGCGCGAAGCCTTCGGCCAGGATATGCCGCCGTTGTCGTCGACCAAGGCATTGACCGGCCACTCGTTGGGAGCGGCCAGCGTGCACGAGGCGATCTACAGCCTGCTGATGCTCAATGGAGATTTCATCGCCGGATCCGCCCATATCGAGCAGCTCGATGCCGAGGCAGGAGGCTTCCCGATCGTGCGCCAGACGCGCGAGGCGCACCTGCACACGGTGATGTCCAACAGTTTCGGTTTCGGTGGCACCAACGCGAGCTTGGTATTCGCCAAGGTCTAGTGTCCCGGGTCGGAAATTCGCATCAATTCTCGCTCGGTCTGCACCGGTGAGACGGCGTTGATCGGCGTAGCACATGAGGCGGCTTTGCCACGCCGGGCGTCTTGAAGAAAGGGCAGGATAGCCCTTTCTCAACAACTCAAAGGGCCGCCAGGCGCACGGTAAAGCGCGCGCCGCCCAGCGTGGGCGAGTAGTCCACGGTCAACTCGCCGCGATACGCCTTGATGATGTCCTGCACGATGCCCAGGCCGATGCCGTGGCCCTGCACGCGCTCGTCGCCGCGCGCGCCACGTTGCAGCAGGTGTTTGACCTTGTCTTCGGGAATGCCTGGGCCATCGTCCTCGATCGTCAGTTCCAGACCCGCGCGGCGGCCGCCATCGATGGAGCGCGCCGACAGCACGACGCTTCGGCGCGCCCATTTGAAAGCGTTTTCGAGCAGATTACCGAGCAATTCCAGCAGATCGCCCTGGTCGCCGTGGAAACGCGCGGCCGGATCGATGTCGAACTCGCAGAGGATCGCTTTCTTCGCGTAGACCTTTTCCAGGCTGCGCACGATCTCCTCGGCATAAGGCTCGACCGGCAAGGGCACGGCAAACGTCTGGCGGCCCGAAGTGGCCGCGCGCGATAGCTGATAGGCGACGATCTCGTCCATGCGTCCGACCTGTTCGAGCACGATCCAGCGCAGGGATTCGCCGTCGTTGCCGGTTTCCAGTTGGCTGCGCATCACGGCCAGCGGCGTCTTCAGGCTGTGTGCGAGATCGGCCAGCGTATTGCGGTAGCGTTTCACGCGGTCGCGTTCGGCGTCGATGAAATTGTTGAGGCCGGTGGTGAGGCCGGCCAGTTCCAGCGGGTAGTCTTGATCCAGGCGATCCTGCATGCCGCGTTCGACGTTCGTCAGATCGTTGGCCACCTTGCGCAGCGGCGCCAGACTCCAGCGCAACACCGCGAACAACAGCAACAGCAGCACCGCGCCGAGCGCGCCGAGCCAGACGAGCAAGGTGCGCCGATAGACATCCACCTGTTCGCGCAGTGTGCGGCTATCCTCGGCCACGTAGAACGTCAGGTGCAATGCGTTCTTGGTATCGCCGCTCAAGTCCACGCCCTGCGCGAGCACGAACAGTTCGCCGACCGGCGTTTGCACTGGGCCGGTGAAGACCGGCAGACCGCGTGGCAGATCGGCGGTGAACGGCAGATCCAATCCGCTTGCCGAGGGCGAGCGCCAGATCCGCTCCTTGGCGCCGACGATGCGCGCGCCGACGATACCGGCATACAGGCCGCTGGGCGCGGGCTGATCGAAGCGCGGATCGGGGCCGACTTCCGGCGGAATCAGGCTGCCCGAACGCGCCGTGTCCGAACCGGCGAGGTAGGCGGACAGATAGCCCAGCAGACGATCGCGCAGCGCGTTCTCGGAGGCTTCGTAAAACGCGCGATCCAGCGCGAAGAAGGCCAAACCGAGAAAAGCGGCGAGTACGAGGCTCGCCGCCGCCAGAGAGCGCGCCTGCAACGAAAGCGTGCGCGGCGCCGGCGTCATCGGTTCTCAGGCGTTATTGGTATTGATTTGAACTTCGTCGGCGAACACTTCACTGCTGCGTTCGAGCGCAAACCGATAGCCGCGGCCGCGCACGGTTTCGATCGGCCTGATCATGTTCTCCGGATCGAGCTTGCGGCGCAGGCGTCCAATGAACACTTCCAGCACATTGGAATCGCGATCGAAATCCTGCTGATAGATGTGCTCGGTGAGATCGGCC
The DNA here is from genome assembly GCA_031274955.1 of Rhodanobacter sp. GTDB lineage: Bacteria > Pseudomonadota > Gammaproteobacteria > Xanthomonadales > Rhodanobacteraceae > Dokdonella_A. The sequence goes on along the minus strand of JAISPQ010000027.1, from coordinate 3,272 downwards.
TTGGAAACCAGCTCGCCGGCATGCAGCATCAGGTATTCCAACACCTTGTATTCGTAACTGGTGAGTTCCACGGTGTTGCCGCCGACGCTGACCATTTGCGCGGTTGTGTCCAGCACCACCGGCCCGCATTCGAGCGTCGGCCGCGACCAGCCGCTGGCGCGGCGCACCAGCGCATTCAGGCGCGCCAACAGTTCTTCGACATGGAACGGTTTGACCAGATAGTCGTCGGCGCCGTTCTTCAGGCCCTGCACTTTGTCTTGCCAGCTCGAACGCGCGGTGAGGATCAGGATCGGATAACGCTGGCCGGATTCGCGCAGTTGCTTGACCAGATCCATACCCGACAGCTTGGGCAGCCCCAGATCGATGATCGCGACATCGAACGGCACTTCGCGGCCCAGATAGAAACCTTCCTCACCGTCGCCGGCCGAATCCACGGCAAAACCGTCACGCTTGAGGCGTGCCGCGAGCGTTTCCCGCAACGGCGCTTCGTCTTCCACCAGCAATACGCGCATGGATATCTCCTGAAATTCGTGAAGCTTGGAACGTCTTGAAAAAGACAGGATTGCCTTTTCTCGACGACTATTGTTCAGCCGGCACCTGAACAATACGCATCTGCCCGTCGCGGGTAAGCAGTTTGATCCGATAGATTTTGCTCTTGCCCTTGCCGACATTCAGCGTCTGCACGGAAAGCACTTTCTCATCGATCTCGCGCTGCACCTGTGCGATGGCTTCCTGCGGCGTAATCTCGCGCGCGACCACCACCGCCGCCGCATCCGAGGCGATACACAGAACGGCCACCAGGACCGAAATGACATGTCGAAAGGACTGCACTTGCATGCTCTGCATCATCTTGATCGGCACGCGCCGATCCACCACGCGGTCAACCGCCCTTGCCAGTCTCGTCAGTACGAATTGAATTGAGGCTGAATTTTTCCAAAGTCTAGGTCAATTCGTGATCTGGCGATGGCGAAAACACCCCACCGTATGGTCGTTGACCATGCCGGTGGCCTGCATGAAAGCGTAACAGATCGTCGGCCCGATGAAGCCAAAGCCGCGCCGGCGCAATTGCCTGCTCATGTGTTCGGAGACCGCGCTCGTGGCCGGCACATCGCCGCTGCCGCGCCAGTGGTTGCGTATCGACTTACCATCGACGAAGGACCACAGGTACGCATCCAGACTCCCGAATTCTTCGATCGCCTGCAACGTGGCGCATGCGTTGTCGCGCACGGCGACGATCTTCTGCCGGTTGCGGATGATGCCCGCATCCAGCATCAACTTTTCGATATGCGCATCGGTGAGCCGCGCGCAATGCGCGATATCGAAGTTCGCGAACGCCTTGCGGTAGGCTGCGCGCTTGTCGAGCACCGTGCGCCAGCTCAACCCGGCCTGCGCGCCCTCCAGACACAAAAACTCGAACAGGGCACGGTCGTCGTGCAGCGGTACACCCCATTCACGGTCGTGATAATCGCGCATAAGGCTCGCTGGGGTACCCGCCCAGGCGCAACGGTTGCGGTGATCGTCCATCATGTGCTCAAACCGTTCGTGGCACTCTTTCCTTATCATACGGCGCATCACGTCCTTGGGATTGCGCTGTTGCCTCCTGCCTCTTCTTCACGCCGCCCGGCGCTCGTCGCGCTCGTCTGCATCACCCTGATCTGGAGTTATAACTGGATCGTGATGAAGCAGGTTCTGCGCTACTGCGGACCGTTCGATTTCTGCGTGCTGCGCTATGCGCTGGGCTGCGCCGTGCTGTTTGCCGCACTGATGATTCGCGGCGAATCGCTGCGTCCGCCGCCGTTGATGCCGACAATTCTGATCGGCCTGACGCAGACGATGGGATTCCAGGCGCTGGTGCAATGGGCACTGGTCGGCGGCGGCGCGGGCAAGACCGCGCTCTTGGCCTATACGATGCCGTTCTGGGTCGTGCCGATCGCGTGGTTCGTGCTTGGCGAACGGCCCGCGCTGCGCCTGTGGTGTGGCCTTGCGCTGGCCGCCTGTGGGCTGGTGTTCGTGCTCGAACCCTGGCAGGGCCTGGGCGATCTGCGCAATCCGCTGCTCGCGGTCGGCGCCGGGGCATGCTGGGCGACCGGCGTGGTGCTGTCCAAGCGGCTGTTTCTGCGCGGCGGCATGGGCGCCTTGTCGCTGACGGCCTGGCAGATGCTGTTCGGCACGCTCGGCCTCGTCATCGTTGCGCTGCCGACCCATGCGCAACCGATCCAGTGGTCGGGCTTCTTCATCGGCGCGCTCGCCTATAACGCCATCCTGGCCACGGGCCTGGCCTGGCTGATGTGGTCGCATATCGTGGCGCGTCTACCGGCCGATATCGCCGGCCTGGCCAGCCTCGTGATCCCGATCGCAGGCATCGGCTTTGCTTGGGCGCTGCTGGGCGAACGCCCTTCGCCGACCGAAGCGGTCGGCATTGTGCTGATCGGCATCGCGCTAGCCGTGGTTACCCTGCGGTGGCCGCTCAGACCAGCCCGCGCGCCATAGCCACGGCCGCCAGCGGCATGAGCGCGATGAGGTGCATGTCGATCATCAGCCAACTGCGCGCCGCGCGCCATTCCTCCAACGGTATCCGATACGCCGCGGCGTGGAGCCGCGCCGTGCGCCAGCCATGGAAAATCCGCAGCGGCGTGATCGAACCCAAAGCGAGCAGCGCGAACAAGGTGACCTTGATGTGGAACGCCGGGTTGTGCGCGTAGAACGCCCAGCTCTTGATGCCGAACACGGCGCGCGCCGCGCCGGTCAGCAGCACAACGCCGAGCAGGATCACGTAACCGATATTGGCGTGGAACAGACGCGGCGCGTCGATCGCCTGCGCGCCGGCGCGCAGCAAGGCCCACGCCTTGGCGAGAAACCAGACCACGGCCAAAATGGCCGCGAAATGCAGGTAGGCGAGAATCGCATCAAGCCACATCGTCACTGCTCCGGACCGGGGACCTGCCCTCCATTTCCCGCCAAGCTCGCGCTGGAAACGGCAGGCACACAGACCACGAAAGGTCCAAAGTGTATGCCAATACCCGATCGAGCAACGACAATAGCGTGCCTGTCTCCCCGGCAAACGGCATACCCTTGCCGGGCACGACGCCCCCATCCATCCAGTGACCTTTCATGAGCGAACGCAACGGCGCCAAACCCCTGCAATTCCTGCGCGATTACCGCGCGCCGGCGTGGCGCATCGAGGCGGTCGACATGACGTTCGATCTGGATCCGGCGCAGACGGAGGTCGCCGCGCGGCTCGTGGTCGTGCCGGACCCCGAGCAGGCGGAAAC
>JAISPQ010000227.1 GCA_031274955.1 Rhodanobacter sp. | reverse complement strand
GACAGCGAAATATCCTGCCGCTGGCTGATCGCCGCCAGCGTCACCGGACCGCCGTCCTGACGCAACGCCAGATCAATCATGGCGGTGACCGCGAATCTTCCCTTGGTCGTGAGGCGCATGTGGAACTCCTGCTTGATGAACACGCCCCGGATGTCGAACTGCCCCAGGGTTTACCCACTGATTGGGGTAGAGAACAGTTGTATCCGAGTAATTTTATCAAGTATACAGCAAATCCGAGTTCGGTGTGTGGGTTTGCTGCGATGCGGCATTCAGCGCGCCAGCAGATCAATGTAAGCCGGGTAGCTGTAGCTGCGGTTCTTCTTTTGCCCCGTCAATTCGGCCACGATGTCCAGTTGCTCCAGTGTTTGCACGGCGGCGTTGGCGGTGGGAAAGCTGGTGGACAAGCGCTGCCGCACCTGATCGACGGTGAAGCGCGGCATCATCGGCAGCAGTTCGAACAGTCGGTAGCTGGCCGGACTGGCCTTGGACGATTGCAGCAGCTTTCTGCGGTCGGCGGCAATCAGGCTGGCGATGGCGACGACGCTTTGCTCGGCCTGCGCCGCCGCGACCGCCACGCCTTCCAGAAAGAACGACACCCAGGACTCCCAATCGCCCTCGGTGCGGATAAGGGACAGGCGCCGGTAATACTCCGCCTGATGCTGCTTGAGGTAGCCGCTCAGGTACATCAGCGGTTCGGCGAGCAAGCCCCAATGCTCCAGCAGCGCGGCGATCAGAAGACGGCCGATGCGCCCGTTGCCGTCCAGAAAAGGGTGAATGGTCTCGAACTGCGCGTGTACCAGCGCGATCTTGACCAAGGGCGCAAGATCATCCGGCCCGGCGTGAACGAACCGCTCCAAGTTCGTCAGCAACTCCGGCACACACTCCGGCGGCGGCGGCACGAACGCAGCATTGCCTGGGCGTGTGCCGCCGATCCAGTTCTGCGAACGCCTGAGTTCGCCGGGCTGTTTACCCGCGCCCCGCGCGCCGTCAAGCAGCAGCCGGTGCGCGCCGCACAGCAGGCGAACGCTGATTGGCAAACCGTTGGGATCTCGCAACTGCGCTTGCACCCAACGAAACGCCCGCAGGTAGTTGGTAAGCTCGGCCACATCATCGGTGTTGCCGACTTTGAAGCCCGCCTCCTCATCCAGAAGGTCAACCAGGGTCGCCTGCGTGCCTTCGATCTGGGAAGTGAGCAAGGCTTCCTTGCGCACGGCGCTGTAGAGCAGCCAATCCACCGAAGGCGCCAGCCCGGACACCGCGGACAGCCGGGCCAGCGCCAGTTCCGCCGGCTGCTTGAGATCGGCAAAGGCCGCCGCCGCCAAGGGTGGATCGGCAGGCGGCAGCGGGTATGGGACGAAAGCGCGTACCGTTTCGCTCAGCGTCGTGGACGTGGCGTAAGTCCCAGTGTTGCGGATCATTTAAAACTTATTTTCATAGTGCTTTCTTATATTAAAACATTGTTTAATGTGATGCCGCAGCATTCAGGGCAGCGAGACATCGCATCGAAGTCTTCCGTGTGCCATGTGCGGCGCATCGTTGCGCGTCTCCATGTTCATCGGCACACGCGGCCGAACGCCCGCAGGCCATCCATCCAAGCGTGGAAATGCGGACACTCGCGCTCCATCACCGTCAGCGTAATGCGCTCGGCGGCCAGCGGGCCATGACGTGTTTTTCTATAGCCGGGTTGCAGCAACTTTTCAAGGCGCTTGGACGGTGCGGTCTCATGGCTGTTGTTGATGTGCTCGGGCGTATTGAAGCCCGCCCGCACCGCTGCCAGCTTGCCTTCGCTGTTGCGCCAGCCCAGTTCAATTTGCGCCAGCGCCTGGGTATCGGAAAACAGCAGCCCCTCGAACTCGTGCGGCTGAATGTGCGGTATGAAGCGTTCAGAGGCACAACCCACGGCCTCGACGATGGCTTTGTGCAACGCCTGCCGCAAATGCGCCAGACGCGATTCCCACGGCTTCGCCTCGACCTCGCTGAATCCTGGAAATGACGAATCCAACGCATAAAGATCGAGAAAAGTGCTGAGAACAACCTTGGAATCCCTGCGCAGCTCATTGCGGGCATAGAGCTTCAAGCGGTCGTAACTCACCGCGCCCCCTCGATGCCCTGGGGAAGTTTGAAGCATCTGCGGCTTGACGAAGACCCCCAGATGCCGCACAGCGGGCGCAATCAGGCGCTTGATGAACTGCTCCTCGGTCTGTCCTTCAGCAATGACGGTCACAGCCACCATCACGGCCTCCCGCCCAGCACATTGCGCTTCCACAACTCGCCCAGCGCGTACTGTTCCAGCCAACCGGAAAGCTCTTCCTCGGTAAAACGGCGGAAAGTTGAAGCCCCCGCTTCCTGATCGACGGCCACCACGTCTTTGGGTTCAAGTTCATTGACCAGCTCCACTGACTGGGTGGACACGATCAACTGCCGCTCCTCGGCCACTTGCTTGAACATATCGGCCAGCACCGCGATGGCATAGGGGTGCAGGCCCAGCTCCGGTTCGTCAATCAATATCGTATCCGGCAGCAATGCGATGGGTTGCAACAGCAGCGTCGCCAAGCAGATAAAACGCAGCGTTCCGTCCGAAAGCATATGCGCCCTGAACGGCGTATCGGGGTTCCCCTTTTGTATCCATTCCAGGTCAATGAATTCTGAATCGCCCTCCCGATACACAAAGTCATCGAAAAATGGCGCCACCAGCCGGATTGTATCGACGATACGCCGGTAAGCTCCCTCATACTCCTGCCGCAGTCTGCGCAAATAAGCGGCCAGATTGGCGGCATCGGGCTTGAGGCGAAGGTTGTCGTTGCTCGCATGTTTCTGTTTGACCCGCGCACGTTCGCTGGTATCGTGAAAGTGATAGACGCGCCAACTACTGACCGATCCTCGTACATAAGGAGAATAATCGTCCTTCGCCTCTTTTAGTTTTGATTCATCATGCCCCTTTCCCAATAAGGCACTGCTTGATGAAGGATAGTAAACCCCTGCGAACCAGCTCAGCTCTTCCTCAAAAATCAATCGATTGTCATTGGTTGGAACCAAGTTGAACTTATAACCATTGTTGGCAAAGTAAAACTCGGCATGTAACCGTTCTGTCGTCTGCCGCCCGAAATGTAGCAAGGCGTCCGGCCCGCCTTGAAGCTGAATAAAGCTCTGCAAATTCTGCTCGTACATCTCATTGAGCAAGCGGAACAATCCGATGAAGTTGCTCTTTCCCGCGCCGTTCGCACCAATCAGCACGTTCAAGCTGCGCAACTCAAAATCACGCAACTCACGGATGGACTTGTACCCCGTGACTGTCAGAGAGCTTACGCTGGGCATGGCCGGCCTTTTCTTCAAAATTCGAACGGATCATAGGCGGAACGCCAACGTCCGCCATCACCCCACATGATCCTGGAAACGGCAGTTGACCGCTTGCCAGCTTCACAAGAATCGCATGGACATTGACATTCTCGGCTTCGATGGCGTTCACCTCATTGGGTGACAGCGCTACGCACTCGCCAGCACCGCGCTCGCCGCGCTATGCGGCGTGCTCCTCCTTGCAGGCATGGCCCTGCCGCGTCGTCGCGCCTTGCCTGGCACGCCGATCACGGCACTGGCGAGCGCGTCCAACTACCGTTTCCAGGATGATCGGCCCCCGCCGCCCCCAGCACCCGCGTTTTGAGTTGCGCCAACTGATCGCGCACCCTTGCCGCCTGCTCAAATTCAAGATTGCGCGCGTGTTCGAGCATCTGTTTTTCCAGCCGCTTGATTTCTTTGGCCAGGTCTTTTTCGGACATGGCTTCCTCTTCCACGAAATGCTTGCCGAC
>JAISPQ010000191.1 GCA_031274955.1 Rhodanobacter sp. | reverse complement strand
TGCGTCACCGACGACGACCTGGTCATCATGGCCTCGGAATCGGGCGTGCTGCCGGTGCCCGAGGACCGGATCGTGCGCAAATGGCGCTTGCAACCGGGCAAGATGTTCCTGATCGATCTCGAACAGGGCCGCCTGATCGACGACGAGGAGGTCAAGGCCACGCTGGCCAACAGCAAGCCCTACAAGCAGTGGATCGAGAACCTGCGCATCCGGCTCGACAGCCTCAAGACCGAAAGCACGGCATTGCCCAAAAACCAGGCCGGCCTGCTCGACCGCCAGCAGGCGTTCGGCTACACGCAGGAAGACATCAAATTCCTGCTCGGCCCGATGGCCCAGGCCGGCGAGGAAAGTGTCGGCTCGATGGGCAACGATACGCCGCTGGCCGTGCTGTCCAGCAAGAACAAGCCGCTGTACAACTACTTCAAGCAGTTGTTCGCGCAGGTGACCAACCCGCCGATCGACCCGATCCGCGAGGCGATCGTGATGTCGCTGGTCTCCTTCATCGGCCCCAAACCCAACCTGCTGGACATCAACCAGGTCAACCCGCCGCTGCGGCTGGAGGTGAGCCAGCCGGTGCTCGATTTCGCCGACATGGCCAGGCTGCGCGAGATCGGCAAGCACACACAGGGCAAGTTCAAAAGCTACGTGCTCGACATCACCTATCCACTGGCCTGGGGCGAGGAAGGCGTCGAGGCCAAGCTCGCCTCGCTGTGCGCCGAGGCCGTGGACGCGATCAAGACCGGCCACAACATCCTGATCGTCAGCGACCGCGCGCTCAGCGCCACGCAGATCGCGATTCCCGCGCTGCTCGCGCTCTCGGCCATTCACCAGTATCTGGTGCGCGAGGGGCTGCGCACCACCGCTGGCCTCGTGGTCGAAACCGGCTCGGCGCGCGAGGTGCATCACTATGCCGTGCTCGCCGGTTATGGCGCCGAGGCGGTGCATCCGTATCTCGCACTGGAGACACTCACCGCGATGCACGCGGATCTGCCCGGCGATCTGAGCGCCGGCCAGGCGATCTACAACTACATCAAGGCGATCGGCAAGGGTCTGTCGAAGATCATGTCGAAGATGGGCGTATCCACCTACATGAGCTACTGCGGCGCGCAGTTGTTCGAAGCCATCGGCCTCAACAGCCAGACGGTGAAAAAGTACTTCACCGGCACCGCGAGCCGCGTCGAGGGCATCGGCGTGTTCGAGATCGCGCAGGAAGCCATCCGCACGCATCAGGCCGCCTTCGGCAACGACCCGGTGCTCGCGCACAGGCTCGATGCCGGCGGCGTGTACGCCTGGCGCACGCGCGGCGAGGAGCACATGTGGACGCCCCAGGCCATCGCCAAACTGCAACACAGCACGCGCGCCAATAACTTCGGCACCTACAAGGAATACGCGCAGATCGTCAACGACCAAAGCCGTCGCCACATGACGCTGCGCGGCCTGTTCGAGTTCAAGACCGATCCGGCCAAGGCGATTGCCGTGGATGACGTCGAGCCGGCCAGCGAAATCGTCAAACGCTTCGTCACCGGCGCGATGTCGCTCGGCTCGATCAGCACCGAGGCGCATGCCACGCTCGCGCTGGCGATGAACCGCATCGGCGGCAAGAGCAACACCGGCGAAGGCGGCGAAGACCCGGCGCGCTACCGCAACGAACTCAAGGGCATCCCGATCCAACAAGGCGATACGCTCAAGAGCGTGATCGGCGCGGCCAACGTCGAAACCGATCTGACGCTCAAGGACGGCGATTCGCTGCGCTCGCGCATCAAACAGGTCGCCTCGGGACGCTTTGGCGTGACCGCCGAATACCTCGCCTCCGCCGACCAAATCCAGATCAAGATGGCGCAGGGCGCCAAGCCCGGCGAAGGCGGTCAGTTGCCGGGCAACAAGGTGTCGCAATACATCGGCCAGTTACGCTATTCGGTGCCCGGCGTGGGGCTGATTTCACCGCCGCCGCACCACGACATCTATTCGATCGAAGACCTCGCGCAACTGATTCACGACCTCAAGAACGTCGCCCCGCACGCGAGCATCAGCGTCAAGCTGGTCAGCGAGGTCGGCGTGGGTACCGTCGCCGCGGGCGTGGCCAAATGCAAGAGCGACCACGTGGTGATCGCCGGGCACGACGGCGGCACGGGCGCATCGCCCTGGTCGTCGATCATGCACGCCGGCAGCCCGTGGGAGATCGGCCTGGCCGAAACCCAGCAAACGCTGGTCTTGAACCGCCTGCGCGGACGCATCCGCGTGCAGGCCGACGGACAGATGAAAACCGGTCGCGATGTGGTGATCGGCGCGCTGCTGGGCGCCGACGAATTCGGCTTCGCCACCGCGCCGCTGGTGGTCGAGGGCTGCATCATGATGCGCAAATGCCACTTGAATACCTGCCCGGTCGGCGTGGCCACGCAAGACCCGGCGCTGCGCAAGAAATTCACCGGCCAGCCCGAGCATGTGGTCAATTATTTCTTCTTCGTCGCCGAGGAAGCGCGTCGGATCATGGCGCAACTGGGCATCCGCACGTTCGCCGACTTGATCGGCCGCAGCGATCTGCTGGACATGCGCAAGGGACTGTCGCACTGGAAAGCGCGTGGACTGGATTTCTCGCGCCTGTTCGCACAGCCGAACGTCCCCGCCGACGTCGCGCGCCACCATGTTGAAACGCAAGACCACGGACTCGAAAAGAACCTGGACAGCCGACTGATCGAAAAATCGCGTCCGGCCATCGACAAGGGCGAATCGGTCAGGATTCTGGACACGGCGCGCAACGTCAACCGCTCGGTCGGCGCGATGCTCTCGGGCGTGCTCACCCAGGCGCATCCGCAGGGCTTGCCGGATAACTCGATCCGCATCCAACTCGAAGGCACCGGCGGCCAATCGTTCGGCGCGTTCCTCGCACGCGGCATCACGCTGTATCTGATCGGCGACGCCAACGACTACACCGGCAAGGGCCTGTCGGGCGGGCGCATCGTAGTACGCCCGAGCCTGGACTTTCGTGGCGACACCGCGTGCAACATCATCGTCGGCAATACCGCGCTGTACGGCGCGACCACGGGCGAGGCGTTTTTCTCGGGCGTGGCGGGCGAGCGTTTCGCGGTGCGCCTGTCCGGCGCGACGGCGGTGGTCGAAGGCACCGGCGATCACGGCTGCGAATACATGACCGGCGGCACCGTCGTCGTGCTTGGCCGTACCGGCCGCAACTTCGCCGCCGGCATGAGCGGCGGCGTGGCCTATGTCTACGACGAAGACGGCCAGTTTGCCACGCGCTGCAATCCGGCCATGGTCACGCTCGAAAAAGTGCTCGCCAGCGCCGAGCAAACCGCGAGCGTGAGCCGTGCGATCTGGCATGGCGACGAACCTGATGAAACGCAGTTGCGCCGCCTGCTCGAAGACCACCACCGCTGGACCGGCAGCAAGCGCGCGCGCGCGCTACTGGATGATTGGACCAACGCGCGCACGCGCTTTGTGAAGGTATTTCCCAACGAATACAAGCGCGCCCTGGCCGAAATCCACGCACGCAAAGTGGAAATCGCCAGCACCGTCGACACCGCGCACGCCGGGCACCAACCCCACGCCGCCAAGAGCGCCAAAGGCGCCAAGAGCAAGGCGGCGACGGTCTGACACCGCTGACACCATCACGCAACAGGATACCCCCATGGGAAAGATCACCGGCTTTATGGAATACGCGCGCATCGAGGAGGGCTATGCGCCCGTCGCCGAGCGCGTCAAGCATTACCAGGAATTCGTCATCGCTCTGGACGATGCGCACGCCAAGACGCAAGGCGCGCGCTGCATGGATTGCGGCACGCCGTTTTGCAACAACGGCTGTCCGATCAATAACGTCATTCCGGACTTCAACGACCTCGTCTATCGCGGCGACTGGGAAAACGCGTTCGCGGTGCTCGACAGCACCAACAACTTTCCCGAATTCACCGGCCGCATCTGCCCTGCACCCTGCGAAGCGGCGTGCGTGCTCAACGTCAATGGCGACGCGGTAGGCATCAAGAGCATCGAACACGCGATCATCGACCGCGCCTGGGCGGCAGGCTGGGTCAAACCGCGCGCGGCGGCCCACACGACCGGCAAGAAAGTCGCCGTCGTCGGCTCGGGCCCCGCGGGCCTGGCCGCGGCGCAGCAACTGGCGCGCGCCGGGCACGCGGTGACGGTGTTCGAAAAGAACGACCGCATCGGCGGCCTGCTGCGCTATGGCATCCCCGACTTCAAGCTCGACAAGGACCACATCAATCGCCGCATCGCGCAGATGCAGGCCGAAGGCGTGGTATTCCGTGCCGGCGTAGCCGTCGGCAAGGCCAAGGCTCCACTGGGCGCCGACTCGAAAGTCACCCGCCTCACGCACGAAACCATCGCGCCCGAGCAGGTACTCAAGGACTTCGACGCCGTATTACTCACCGGCGGCGCCGAGCAATCGCGCGATCTGCCGGTACCGGGCCGCGATCTGGACGGCGTCCACTTTGCAATGGAATTTCTGCCGCAACAAAACCGCGTCAACGCTGGCGATACACTCAAAGGACAACTGCGCGCCGACGGAAAACATGTGATCGTGATCGGCGGCGGCGATACCGGCTCGGATTGCGTGGGCACCAGCATCCGCCACGGCGCCGCCAGCGTCACCCAATTCGAATTGCTGCCCCAGCCGCCCGCGCAGGAAAACCGCCCACTGACCTGGCCTTACTGGCCGATTCGCTTGCGCAGCAGTTCCAGTCACGAAGAAGGCTGCACGCGCGAGTTCTCGATCTCGACCAAGGCCTTCATCGGCGAAAAAGGCCACGTCACCGGCCTGAAAACCGTACGCGTGCACTGGAAGGACGGCAAGATGAGCGAGGTGCCCGGCTCCGAAAAAACGCTCAAGGCCGATCTCGTGCTGCTGGCGATGGGCTTCGTCGGTCCCGTCGCGTCCGTGCTCGAAGCCTTCGGCGTCGAAAAAGACGCGCGCGGCAACGCCCGCGCCAGCGACCACGTTCAAGGCGGCTATGCCACCAACGTCGCCAAGGTCTTCGCCGCCGGCGATATGCGCCGGGGGCAATCGCTGGTGGTGTGGGCAATCCGCGAAGGACGCCAGGCGGCGCGGGCCATCGATGCATACCTGATGGGAGCGAGCGACCTGCCCCTTTGAGTCACGCGAATCGCACTCTCAAGCTGCTCCTCAACAGCCTGAGGGTGCACTTTACGGACATAGCCTTGTCTGTCATTGCCTGCGCAGGCTTCGCGAGCGTAAAGCGGGCGTACGTGCCCTTCTTGCGAAACCGCAGGTGGCAGACACGGCCTGCGGCACTGGCATTTGGACAGGCTCTCACCCAACCAGCGGCCGACGCGGCATACCGGTCAATTTCAGCGTGAATTCGACGCCCTCACCGCCGGCAAGATTGCACGCCGCGGCGCTACCGCGATGCAGCTCGGCGACCAGACGAACCACATACAAGCCCAGACCCAAATGCGGCGTCTCGCCGCTGCGCGCGCCACGCTCGCGCATCGAGACCAGCGAATCGAACAGACGATCCTGCATCGTCGCCGGCAGCAGGGGGCCGGCATTGGCGACACGGATCGTCACCCCCTCGCCGTGCGGCACCAGCGATACCGCGATCCAACCGTCCTGCGGCGTGAACGAGCAGGCGTTGTCGAACAATTTGTCGAGCGCCTGCGCGATCAGGTCGGGCGCACCGTGGAACGGGATCGGCGCGGCCGGCACTTCGATCTTCAGCACGCGCGGTGCGGCCAGCGCGCGATAGCTCTCCGCACATCCGCCGACCAGCGCGCACATATCGAAATCCTCGGCGTCCGCCGCAGCGATCGCACGCTCAACGCGACCGGACTCGCTCATCGCGCGTACGATGGTGCCGAGCCGCTCGGCGCCATCGCGCGCGCGCGCAAGATAGGGCCGCGCAGCGCTGGGCAGTTCGTGATGTTCGAGATTGTCCAGCGAGGATTTCACGATCGCCAATGGCGTATTGAGTTCGTGCGAGAGCTTCGCGGCCAGCGTGCGCAGATAATCGGTATACGTGCCCACCTCGTCGATCAGGCGGCCGAAGCTGCGCGCGAGATCGCCCAATTCGTCCGGCGCGTTGACCAGCGGCAATGGGCCGTCCACACGTCCGGATGTGCGCACCGCGCGTTCGGCCGCATTGCGCAAGCGGCGGATGCGCAACGACAGCGATACGCCGAACAGCAGCAGCACCGCGCCAGCGATAAGCAAGGCCGCCAGCGTGGCACCGGCAAGATCGAGCAAGGCCCGATTGGCGAACAGCGGCAGCGCGCGACTGGCCTGTTCGAGCAGCAGCACACCGTGCGTGTCCGTACCGGCCTGTAGCGGGATGGCCGCGGCGAGCACGACCACGCCGTCCTGATCCGTGGCGCGCCAACTCGTCGCCGGCACACCCGACAATGCCTGCCAGACTTCGGGCGCGTCGATGCGCGGCGCATCGCCCGCGAGCGCGGCCGATCCGCTGAAGACCGGCGCGATCACCCGGCGATACAGCAGATCGCCCAGCCAGCCGCCCAGCGCCGCATGCGCCGTATCGGCAACGTGCAGATGGCCTGCATCGGCGATCAGCCAGGAATCCGTATCGAGGATGCGTACGCGCGCATGCTCGGGCACCAACGATTGCAATGCGTGCGCCGCCGCCGCGTCATAGGCGATGAGCGCGCGCGGCTCGGGCGCGTCCGTCGTGGGCTGCGCGGCGTCGTATACGCCGATGCCGATATGGTCGGGCTCGATGCCGCGCGGCAGACGTAATTCGATGCGGTAGCCCGAGCCGTCTTCCTGCACCATGCCCGAGACGCGATCCGGCAAGCCTTCGCCATTACCCAGCGCGGGCGCGTCGAACGCGCCGGGCGCCGCGCTGCCGAGCAGATAACGCCGCGTGCCGCCACCGCGCACCAGCACCAGCGTGAGGTGATCGCTGATCGCCGCGCGCGGATCGGACGGGTCCGCGCGGGTGCGCGTCGCGTCGCGCACGTCCGCGAACAGATACAGGCCGTCCTCGCCGCGCGCGAGGATCGCCTGCAATTTGCGCGCGTCGCCGGCCGGCCCCAGCGCCTGCGCGAATGGCCGCAAAGAGGCCCAATCATCGCCATAGCCATCGACGACGATGCGCGTGCGTGCGCGCTGCACATACAGCGCCGGACCCGGCGGAGGCGGCTCGAAACCGCGCCCCTGGATCGCCTTCGCCAACACTCTGGCGGATGCCAAGAGCGACTGTTCCTGCCCCTGGCGCAGCAGCGCCTCGATCTGCCCCACGAACTGCCACCCCACCCATGGCAAAGCGAGCGTGGACAAGGCGACGAGCAGGAGTTTGAAACGCAGCGACATGGATGGTTATGGACGGTTTGATGCCCAGCGCAACAGGTTTATGGACAGACCCTACGCCTTCCAGCGATAGCCGGCCCCATGCACGGTATCGATCGCGTCGAATGCAGGGTCGATCGCCAGAAATTTCGTGCGGATGCGCTTGATATGCGAGGTGATCGTCGCGTCGTCCACGACGACCTGCGCATCGCGCATCAACTGATCGCGGCTTTTCACGTGGCCGGGGAAGCGCACCAGCGTGTGCACCATCCAGAATTCGGTGACGGTGAGCGGCACGTCAGCGTCGTTCCACGCCACACACATGCGTTCGGTTTCGAGCTTGAGCGGGCCGTGAACGATCACGCTGTCGGCAGCGACCGGCTTGCGCAGCGCCTCCATGCGGCGGAACAGGGCGTTGATACGTGCGGCGAGTTGATGCAGTGAGATGTCTTTGGCCAGATAGTCGTCCGCGCCCAGGCGCAGGCCGGAGATCACATCGAAATCCGAATCGCGTGCGGTCAGGAACAGGATCGGCAAGGTGGCCGACTGGGCGCGCAGGTGACGGCAGAGTTCGAAACCGCCTTCGGGCTCGTCGCCCAAACCGACATCGATGATGACCAGTTCCGGCAAACGCTGCGCGAAGGCGGCCTGCGCTTCGCTGCGCGAGGCATGGCCGCGCACTTCGTAACCGAGCCGCGTCAGCGCCTCGACATAGTTGGCGCGGATCAGCGGTTCGTCTTCGACGATAGCGATGCGGCGCGGCATGGGCGGCTCCGGGGAACGACGGGGGTTTCCTAGCTTACGCAGCGGCTCGCCCTGCGCGCAATGCGTGTATCGTGCCTGTCAGCAAATGGCCAGAACTCGTCAGCGCTCTGCCCGCTACGCCGCTCGCCGTATCCCTTGTCTGGCGTTTGAATGGCGGCACCCGATATCAGCGGAGACCGTCTTGAACCACTCTCATCCGGACCCCAATGCCGAACTGCATACCCGCGAACCCTTACGCATGATCTTTGCGCTAGTTGCGCTGGCGCTGGGTTTGATGGCTGCTTTGCATACGGGGTGAGAAGGGATTGTTCTGTTCTTTCTCAACAGGCGATCCGTCCCCGGACCGCGTTATCAGTGCTGTTTCTCGATAACCTGACGCCCAAGGTAAACCCAGATTTTCCATTTGGAATCTCAAGCACTGGAGAAGTGCTGCATGAAGCTGACCGGCAACTCAAAGGTTCTGGCCCGATTCCACAGCCCCTCGAACCACTGTCTGGGCTGCAT
>JAISPQ010000127.1 GCA_031274955.1 Rhodanobacter sp. | reverse complement strand
CTCCGCGTGTCATTCTGCGCGAAGTCGCAGAACGCACAATCCAAACCCGTATGGATTCTGCGACGGCGCTACGCGCCGCGCAGAATGACAAATGGGGGCGTTTCTTTCATCATCCGGGGGGGCACACACCCGCCATGACAGTTAGACAGGCTCTAAGTACCCGTCATACTACTACACTATTATTTTTACTACTTTCCCGGGGTGCTGGATAGTGCCGGTGGCACCCGCGTACCCTCGTGTTCGTGTATCTGCCGTGCAAAATCCTTGAAGGTTTTCAAGTCCACATCGGCGGCGACGAATTCATCGGCGCATACTTTGAACTCAATTTTTGAGGAGGTGGCGAGGGTATCGATCGTGGCGATATCAACCATTTGTATCAGTACTTCAATGATATATCCGTTCCCCGTCTTTCCCTCATGAATGACGTCTTTTGGCATTTTTACGGGTTTTCCATCCGCCAGCCATTGTAATGAGTGACAGCGTAGATATTTCAAACCATCGTTGGCTGTCGTATACAGAGTGATGGCCAATAAGGCCTGACCTTTCTTGCCGACGTCATATTTTAGATGGGCGGTTATCCATGGAGTGTCTGTTTTGAGTAATTCATGCATCGTGATATTTGTCTCTTCCGTGAACCGATCCACTTCGGTTTTGAGGTCTGCTTTGGTATCGTTATTCGATGTTTTTGTATCGCGGCTGTTCGCGAAACAAAAGGCCGAGACGAAAGTGAGTACGAGAGCAACGCTGAACTTCATGAACATACGAGCATCCTCCAATAAGTTTCACAAGTACAACGCACACGGGCGATAGATAGTTAGCAGGTTATTGAGAAAGGGCTATCCTGCCCTTTCTCAAGACGCACGGTCGCGGCAGAGCCGCGACACATGCTACGCCGATCAACGACTTGCGTCGCTGATCGCGGGCAATCCGTCCGTGGATCGCACTAACCGGCTGTTTCTCAACAGCAGGTTAGTGTCTTTGCAGCATCCATTGCGCAATCGCGCAACTAACGAAATACAGTGAATCGATTGCGTTCGCATCGATACGTTCGGCTGAATAGTTGGATATGATCATCCATTACGCGTAGCGAGCGTAGGGACGAGACGCTTGTCGAGAGTATGTCTCCTCCCGCCCATCACGTACAGGCGCAATGCATCAAAGTGGTGAGACCGGTTGATATCCGCGAATGATACATCCGCAGGCCCGCATCCCAAAGCAAGTTTTCGCGCAGATTCTTACAGTCTACGCAGATAAAAGCGGTTACAGCCATGATGGCCGGTACCGCCGAGCGGATGGTCGAGTGGGGTGAAGCCGTTGGCGAGATATAGGCGTTGCGCGGTGTCCATGCCGGTGAGTGTTTCCAGATAGCAGCGCGAAAATTCCAGTTCGCGTGCCATGGCGAGACAACGTTCGATCAGCGCGCGGCCTGCGCCGAGACCGCGCAGTGCTGGTAAGAAATACATCTTGCGCAACTCGCAGGTTCGCGCATCGCCGCCGGCGAGCGGGGCGACGCCACCGCCGCCGAGTACGCAACCGTCGATTTCCACCACGAAATATGCGCAGCGCGGTTGTGCGTAGGCAGCCGACATCGCGGCGACTTCCGCGTCGTGGATCGCAAAGCCGGGGCCGTCCGCACCGAATTCCGGCATCACCGCGCGGATGATGGCGGCAATGCTCGCATCGTCGCTGGGTTCGATCATGCGGATGTGGAAGGTGGGCGGTGTCTTCATGCCGGATCAGCCGGTTGTTGAGAAAAGACTAACCCAGGCACTGATTACCGTGTCCACGGAAATTCCGTCCACGCGCCGCGCGGGGCTGGTCAGGGCGATCACTGCAGAGCCGCTCGTGCTGCGTGGTTTCCAGTTCATGGGTGATGCCGCGCCATATAGCACGACGAGCGGGCAGCCCATCGCGGCCGCCGAATGCGCGGGGCCGGTGTCGATCGAGATCATGCTGTGCGCGCGTTCCTGCAAGGCGAGCAGGCGGCGCGGCGGCAGGTCTGTGGCGGCGACGTAGACATTTGCGTGGCGCGTCGCGGCGCGGATGTCGTCGAGCAGGCCCTGTTCCTGCGGGCTGCCGCACAGGACGATCCGTACGTCCGGCCTATGCTGCGCGATCGCGCGGCACAGGTCCGCCCAATGTCCGACTGGCCAGGTCTTGTCGTCGCCGAGCGCGCCCAGACGGCCGCGTTTGAGCGTGCGCTTGTTGCCGGGTTGCAGCAGTACGAGTGGCGAATGCGCCAGGCCCAGTGCATCGAGCCACGCAGCGCAGTCCGCGCGATCGGCATCGCCGATGCGCAGGATCGGCGCATGCGCGATGTCCACGTCGCGCCATGGCGTCGCGTGCGCGTCGAACGCTGCGGGTGTGCGCATGCCTAGACGCAGCATGCGATCGACCCAATGCGCGTCCGCTATCGGCGGTGGGTCGCCGATGAACACGCAGCGTTCGGGCGTGACGCCGCCGCGCGCGAGCAGAAAGCGCACTTTGTCGATCGCGTATTCGTCACCGACGTAAACCGGCGCATCCGGCAGTGCACGCAGGGCGCGCGTAAGCCGCCATTGTTGCGGATCCAGGAGATACGGGCGCCGTCGGCTGGTCAGGCGCAGGATGCGTCGCACATCGGGATGGGCGCCGAGCAGCGGTTCGGCCCACGCGCCGGAAGTCACCAGCGTGCAAGGTTCGCCAAAGCGCTGATGCAGCAGATGCAGCAACGGCGTGAGGATCACCAGATCGCCGAACGCGCCGAAGCGCACGACGATCGGACTGCGTGGAGAATCGGCCACGTTCAAGACAACGCACTTAGAACCTATCCTTATATTATTCATGGCCCGCGTGCGGGGTTGGGGAGAGCAACTGTTCGGGCTATATCCACAAACGGTTGGTCGTCCACGCTACATGCTCTCCCACGGGATGCATCGCTGCTCCCTGAGGTCCATCAGGCTGTGGGCAACTTCCCGAAACCTGTGCCATGGGCTCTCATGAGAGAAGATGCAAGGGGAAGGAGTTGCCACATCGGTTCCGGGGCGCAAGCCGGCTGTGAGGGGACACAGGGTTTGAGAACTGCGGAACATGCTGAAACATGCCGGAACACTGCGCGAGGAAATCAAGAAAAACACGGGTTTTTGGCATCCATCAGCGTGAGGCATGCGTAAGGCCTTGGTTTGAAAAATTGAACGCCAGTAGCAGCAGCGTTGAAATCGCGTTCAAACCACAGGAATTTTGCGAATTCTACCGTTTCGACGGTTTTTGAGATGATCTCCATCACGTGGGCACGATCATCTGGAGATAGGCCGATAAAGGAGCACGCAGGGATGTTGCCCCACGGGATCGTGAACGTGCCTTTCCGCGTCTTGTAACTACCGGAGCCGATCGCGCCCTTCAGCGCCGCGGATAGCGTTTACGGGCAGTTCCCATTGCTTTCGCGGGAATGATGTCTTTGAAACCCGCCCGTGTATCTTTGCCTTGGCCCTCAGCCCGGTCGCACTACAATGCCCTCAAGTCTGAAGAGAGGCTGCGGGTTTGACCATAGCAAATCAATCGCCTCAAGAAGTCGCTGCCATTCCGGCAAGAATCTGGTCGTTCGGCGATGCCCGTCTGGATGAGCGCACCTGGGAGCTCACCGTGCGCGGACAGCCGGTGCGGCTGCATCGCAAGTCTCTTCTGGTTTTGCAATATCTGTTGCAGCACTCCGGCGAAGCGGTCGCCAAGGACGAGTTGGCGCAAGCCTGCTGGCCGCGCCGGATACTGTCGGATACGGTGCTGACCAGTACCCTCAACCGCCTGCGTCAAGCCATCGGGGATGACAAGCAGGAAATCGTCAAAACCATCCACGGCATCGGCTATCTGTTCAAGGCGGCGGTTCGCGTGGAGGAAGCCGAGCCGGGCGTTGCGCCGCGTCTGGCGCTGAACGCGGGCGATCATCCGCCGTTGCGCTCGCTGTGGTCCCTGGTCGAGCGCCTGGGCGGCGGCGGCAGTGGGGAACTGTGGCTGGCACGTCACGACAAGACCGGCGACGAACGGGTTTACAAGTTTGCCGTCAACGCCGTCGCCTTCAAGGCAATCAAGCGCGAAATCACGCTCTGCCGGCTGTTGCAGCAAAGTGTGGGCGAGCGGACCGATCTGGTGCGGATGTTCGACTGGAATCTGGAACAGGCGCCGTTTTTTCTGGAACTGGAATATGTCGCCGGCGGCGATGTGTGCCAGTGGTCGCAGGCGCAGGGCGGGCTGGCCGCCGTGCCCTTGGAAACGCGGTTGGACATCCTCGCTCAATGCGCCGAGGCGCTGGCGGTGGCGCACGGCGTGGGCGTGTTGCACAAGGACATGAAACCTTCCAATGTGCTGATCGACGCCAGCGGCGCGACGCCGCGCATCAAGCTGGCGGACTTCGGCAGCGGCGTGCTGCTGGATGCCGCGCGGCTGGAAAAACTCGGCATCACCCGCCTGGGCTATACGCTGACCAGCGGAATCTCCGACAACATCAGCGGCACGCCGCTGTATTGGCCGCCGGAAGTGCTGGCCGGTCAGCCCGCTACGGTGCAGGCGGATATCTATGCGTTGGGCGTGATGCTGTATCAGGTCGTGGTCGGCGATTGGAAAAAACCGCTGGCCAGCGGTTGGGAGCGCGAAGTGCCCGATGCGCTGCTGCGCGAGGACATCGCCGCCGCGGTCGATGGCGATCCGGCGCGGCGTCTGGCCGATGCGGCGGAACTCGCCCGCCGCTTGCGCTGCCTGGAGGCGCGGCGCGAGCAGCGCGCCGAAGAAGAAGCGCAGCGCGAACGCGCCCAACGATTACAGGAGCAGTTGGTGCGCAGCCGGCTGCGCCGGCGCTGGATGATGGCCGCGATGGCGGCGCTGACGCTGGGTTTGGTCGCCACCCTGTTTTTATATTGGCGGCTGCTCGACAGCGAACGCGGCCGCGAAGCCGCGCTGGTGCAGGCGCGTAACGAAGCCACGGCGGCGGAGCAGATCAACGACTATCTGACCTCGCTGTTCGATGTCGCCAACCCTGAAGTCGCCGCCGGTAAACCGATCGAGCCGCGCGCCCTGGTCGATGCCGGCATGCGTCAGCTCGCCGAGCGTTTCCGCGACCAGCCCTTGCAGCGCGCGCGGCTGCTGGGCACCTTGGGATCGTTGTATTGCAAACTCAGCCTACCCGAGGATTGCCGCAAAAATCTGGAAGAAGCGTTGGCCCTGGAAGAAGCCAACAGCGGCGCCGATCCGCTGATTGCCGCGCAACAGCGCTACTGGCTGGCGCAAGCCCATGCCGGTCAGGGGCGCTGGGACGATGCCGAAAAGTTGCTGCGCGCGGCCATTGCCGTGCTTGAAACCCGCCTCGCCCCCACCGATTCGCTGCTGGTT
>JAISPQ010000084.1 GCA_031274955.1 Rhodanobacter sp. | reverse complement strand
ACATTGGTCTGCACGAACGCGGCAGGGCCGTCGATCGAGCGGTCCACATGCGATTCCGCGGCGAAATTGACGATCGCGTCCGGCCGGTGTTCGGCCAGCACGCGCCGCACGCAGTCGGCGTCGCCGATGTCGCCGTGCACGAATGTGTAATCGTCGCGTCCGGCCACCGTGGCCAGCGTGTCCGGATTGCCGGCATAGGTGAGCGCATCGAGATTGACGATGCGTACGCCGCCCCAGGTCAGCGCGTCGAGCACGAAATTACCACCGATAAAGCCGGCACCGCCGGTGACGAGCAGAGTTTTCATTCGATACCAGGAAATTGACAGAGGGTTGGAAAGGACTATCCCAACCCTCCCACCGCCGCTCTCCTACACGTGGAAGAAGAGGAGCAATAGGGCCCCAACAAACTGTTTGCCGACAACTCGTCAGAATGGAATATCGTCGTCCTCGAAACCATTGGACGGTGCGGGTGTGGGCGCAGGTGCAGATGTAGGCGCGGATGCCGGGTGCGGCGCGGACTGCGGCGCACGCGACGAAGCGCGATCCTGACGCTCACCACGATCGCGGCTATAACCGCCGCCCTCGCCACCGCCGGCGCCGCCGAGCATCTGCATTTCGTTGGCGATGATATCGGTGGTGTAGCGTTCGATGCCTTCCTTGTCGGTGTACTTGTTCGTGCGCAGCGAGCCTTCGATATAGACCTGCCGGCCTTTCTTGAGGTACTCACCGGCGATCTCGCCGAGCTTGCCAAACAGAACCACACGGTGCCACTCGGTGCGCTCCTGGTTCTCGCCGGTCTGTTTGTCTTTCCACATCTCGGACGTGGCGATACGGATGTTGGTGATCGCGCCACCGTTTGCGGTGTAGCGCGTTTCGGGGTCGGCACCGAGATTGCCGACCAGAATGACCTTGTTGACGCCGCGTGCCATGAAGCGATTCCTCTTGCAGCGGATAGCTGATGGAACGCATAAGCATACACGTCCCACCAGAATACCGCGCGGGTTGGCCGTTCTCCCCGCGATCAAAAGCACTTCGGAGGCAGGGCCTGCCCCCCGAAACGCTCTTGATCGGGGGCTATGCCGGACTTCTCAAATATACTGCGCGGATTCCGTTCGGAGCGCCTTCGTGTTGGACACCGCCACACCGCTTCCCGCCGCCACGTCACGCATCGCCTGTTTCGCCGACGTGCGCGCGTTCGCTGCCGCCGACATGAGCGCGGTCGATGCGTTGATCCGTACGCGCCTGGCTTCGGACGTGGTGCTGATCCATCAGATCGCCGAGTACATCATCGGCGGCGGTGGCAAGCGCCTGCGCCCGATGCTGCACCTGATCGCCGCGCGCGCGGCCGGCTATGGTGGGCGCGACCATCTCCCACTGGCCGCGCTGATCGAGTTCATCCACACCTCGACGCTGCTGCACGATGACGTGGTCGACGAATCCGACCTGCGCCGCGGACGCCGCACTGCCAACGCGGTATGGGGCAATGCGGCCAGCGTGCTGGTCGGCGATTTTCTGTACTCGCGCTCGTTCCAGATGATGGTGGAACTGGACAGCATGCGCGTGATGCGCATCCTCGCCGACACCACCAACCGCATCGCCGAAGGCGAAGTGTTGCAATTGCTCAACATCGGCAATCCCGATACGGACGAGCAGGCGTATCTGAACGTGATCGAACGCAAGACCGCCGTGCTGTTCGCCGCGGCGACGCGGCTCGGCGCCGTCCTCGCCGGCCTGCCCACCGTGCAGGAAGACGCGCTGGCCCGCTATGGACTGGATCTGGGTCATGCGTTCCAGATTGCCGACGACGTACTGGATTACGCCTCCGACGCGGATACGCTGGGCAAGAACATCGGCGATGACCTTGCCGAAGGCAAGCCAACCTTGCCGTTGATCCTTGCCATCGCGCGCAGCGCGCCGGCGCAGGCCGCGCGGTTGCAGGACATCGTCAAGGCCGGCGGCCTGGATGCGCTGGATGAGGTGCTGGCGGCGATCCATGCCACTGGCGCGCTCGAAGCCTCGCGCGAACGTGCGCAGCGCTACGCGGCCTCCGCGCGCAGCGCGCTGACGGCGCTGCCCCCTTCCGCCGCGCGCGATGCGCTGGCTGTACTGGCTGATTACGCAGTGGATCGCGCGCGTTAAACGACGAATCACGTAGGCTGCTTGAATATGAATTCCTGCAACAGGATTTGTTGCAGACCCTGCGCTGGATACGCACGCTCGGCGACATCATCGTGTTCATCATCGGTGCGCTGGCGTTGACGATACAAGTGGTCAAGGATGTGTTCGGCTCGGATAAACCGATGCAGGTCGTCGGCGCGAGGGCCACCGCCTGATGGTCAATGGCTGATGCCTCTACGGTTTGGTGGGAGACTGAAAACAGGTTCTCGTAGGCCGTGGAGGCTTTGTTTTAACCGGTCGAAAAATCGACGCGTTCGAACCGAACGCCGTGTCTGTTATAGTTTTATGCTTTCGGCCAAGAGCAGCCGAGAAGAAATCGACCCGCGCTGCCTGGCGGGGGGTGAGCTTCGCCGTCTGCTGATGACTGTACTCGCATGGGGGCTTGTATGCTGCAAACCGATGTCGTGATCGTAGGTGCCGGCCCGGCCGGCCTGTTTCAGGTGTTCGAGTTGGGATTGCTCGACATGCGTGCGCATGTGGTCGACAGCATGCCGCAGATCGGCGGGCAATGCGTGGAGTTGTACCCGGACAAGCCGATCTACGACATCCCCGCCATTCCGGTGTGCAGCGCGCGCGAACTCGTCGATCGGCTGCTCGAACAGATCAAACCGTTCTCGCCGCAGTTCCACCTGGGACAACAGGTCACCGAGGTGCAGCCTCAGCCGTCGGGGCGCTTTGTGGTGCGCACGAGCGCGGGCACCGAATTCGATGCAGGCGCGGTGATCATCGCGGCCGGCGTCGGTGCCTTCACGCCGCGACAATTGCAGGTGCCCGGTGTCGAGGCCATCGAAGGGAAATATCTGCATTACAAGGTCAGCGATCCGCAACTGTTCGCCGGCCGTGACATCGTGATCGCCGGCGGCGGCGATGCGGCGCTGGATTGGGTGCTCGCGCTTTACGACAAGGTCAACAGCCTCGTGCTCGTGCATCGTTCGCGCGATTTCCGTGCGGCCAGTAGCAATGTGCGCCAGATGGAACAGCTCTGCGCGGAAGAAAAGATGCAGTTCCTCGAGGGCGATCTGACGGGTCTGGATGTGGACGGCGACACGCTCAAGAGCGTGCTGGTGCGCGCGCGCAGCGGGGTCGTCAATCGCATCGACACCGAGCATCTGCTCATATTCTGGGGCCTGCATCCCAAGCTCGGACCCATCACAACGTGGGGCCTGAATCTGGAGAAGAACCAGATCGAGGTCGATACTGCGAAATTCGGCACGAATATTCCCGGCATCTTTGCCGTCGGCGACATCAACGTCTACCCAGGCAAGAAGAAGCTCATCCTCAGCGCGTTCCACGAAGGCGCGCTCGCCGCCTTCGCGATTCGCGAATATCTCAAACCCGGTGAGAAGACCTATCTTCAGTACACCACGACCAGCCCGATCATGCACAAGCGGCTCGGCGTTGTGGTGGATGGGGTGTAAGAACCGGCTGGATTAGATATCGCCCTCTGCCTGCCTCACCCGCGCGCGGCGTGAGCGGCGCGAACGACCTCACTCGTGGTGATGGTGTTCGTCATGGTGTTCGCCATCGTCATGGTGATCGTCCTGGTGTTCGATACGGGACTCGATGACCTTTTCCAGAACCAGCTTGATGGCGAACCCCATCATGCACAGCGCCAGCACCAGAAAGAGCACGAAAGTGCCGAACTTGCCGGCCTTGGATTCCCAGGCGAGTTGCCCGATGATGAACAGCATGTAGATCATCAGCGCGCCCACACCAAAGGTCACGCCAAACCAGGCGACCTGCGCTTCGGTAAAGCCAAACAGAGTGTTCATGGCGCGTCAGTGTAAGTTCTGCGCCGGCGGTGTGCCAGCGGTACCGTCGCAGATTCAGGCCCAAACGCCCGTGAAATCGCCCATGAGTCCGCGTGATGGGGCGGACGGGGGGGTGTGATTCAAACTGATGCACAGAAGTCATCACGCCGCCTCGGCGTCGACCGCTGACCAATATGCCTGCCATTGCCGGTTGGCCCGGCAAACCCGCAGCGCCAGCATGTGATCCGCATTGGCCGCACGCCACCATGCCCCCGGCAGCTTCAATCGCTTTTGCACCAAGTACCGGTGCGC
>JAISPQ010000024.1 GCA_031274955.1 Rhodanobacter sp. | reverse complement strand
TACGGACTGCGCGGCTTGATCCCGGATGGCGCGCTGATCCGCATTTCGACGGTCGGGCTGTCGGGCGAGGCTTCATTTGCGTTGCAAGACCGGTTCATGCGCGACCTTCTGGCCGCCGTGCCAAAGAATGAGCTTACGTTTTTCACGGGGAAAACCTGATGCGCCATGCCGCCAAAGACCCGCGTTGCCTCGAAAAATGCGACGCGCTCTGGACGCCGTGATACTCCGGGTGCCGCCTCCAGCACAGGCTTTTGCACCACGAATCTGGTACAGCCCCGGGCGAAACGGGGTGGGAAATGGGGAGGAGTCATGCTGCGGGCCTCTTGCGATGTCATGCAAAAGTCGGCCCCATCACCGCGATAGGACCGTTATGCAGCATAGAGTGCCTGGGGTGCTCGGAGTCACACTCTCCGCGTAGCGGCTTCGTTCAACTCAGGGCACTAGGGAAAACCCCTATGCGAAATAGCTCACGAGGAAGTGAACTTTTGCTATCATGCCCCTGTAATCAGTAGGTTACACCTTGAAACTAGTGAGAAGCGAGTCTAAAGTGAACATCAAACATTTCATCCGCGACACGGCCGTAGCGGCCAGCTTCGCTGCCCTGTTCAGCATTGGCACCAGTGCACATGCCAGCGTCATTCTGACTTTTGGGCAAACAGATAACGGCGACACCATCACTGCCACCGCAGATGCAGGGAGCACCAAAATCGTCGCCAATGACGTGAAGGTCGATATTACGGAGATACTCGGCTTTACTACGCTTCCTGTCGAAGCATTGTTTAGCATGGCGCTGGATAGCGTCAGCCCAGTATTGACAGTGAGCTTGCTCGGCACCACTACTCTATTACAGGACTTCATCGGAACTTTTTCCTTTATGTCAATCGACGGAAAGGTCAATTATCTAAGCGGGTCCGCAAACGACATTGCTGTTGGTAATGGTTTCGATGCTGCTCTTGTTGGACAGCCGGGTACCATATCGTTTACATCGGACGTCATTGATGTTACTTCGATGAATAACTATGGCATGGCGCTGGCGCTGGCGGACGTAACTAAATTTGCGGACTGCGGGGGTACGCTATGCAGCTTTGCTACCAGCGTGAGCGGCGACTTCTCGGCTATCCCCGCAACGCCCGAACCCTCAACGTGGGCGATGATGATTCTCGGTTTCGTCGGTATAGGCTTCGCCTATCGCAAGAGGAAGAATGCGCAGCCGACGCT
This sequence comes from Rhodanobacter sp., assembly GCA_031274955.1. GTDB lineage: Bacteria > Pseudomonadota > Gammaproteobacteria > Xanthomonadales > Rhodanobacteraceae > Dokdonella_A. The sequence continues at coordinate 2,576 of JAISPQ010000024.1, read as the reverse complement.
TGGGATGATGGGCAGCTTCGCCTGATCTCCAACCCTGCGGCGGGGGGGTAGCCGCCGATCTGAAATCCCTCGCTTGGCGGGGGATTTTTATGGCCCATGCTGGCCATAATTCCATTTCTACCTTAAAGCGATAAAAATCATCCTCGTCATCCCGGCGCAGGCGGGAATCCATTTTGGTTCAGTCAATCTTGGGGCCTGGCTGGTGACCAGGTGGCTCAGGATTTGTTGCGCGGGAGCAGAACCGGCCGTACCTGAAATCCCTTGAGCAGCACGCTGTGCCGCAGGCTGTCTCGCAACACGCGGGGAGGGAGGATGATCGACTTGTTAAAAAAAGAACGGATTCTGGTGATCGATGTTCCGAGCAGCATGGCGATATCGATTCCCAAGGCGTAGAGCGGGGAATAGTTCTTCAGAAAAAAGCGCCGGCGGGCTTCGAGCAGGTAGGCCGGCAGACGCCGTTGTTCGGCGTTAACGCCGCTGGACTGACCGACCAGATGCACGACCCGGCTTTGCGGTGTGTCGGTGTGTACCAGGTCCGCCATCCAGCGCGGCATGCGGCCAGACAGAGGTCGATGTCGTCGAAATAAGTGAAATACCCCTCGTCGAGCAAGCCGATCTGCTCAAACACCTGACGCCGCACGATCATGCTGGCGCCGGACACCCAATCGGTCTGGATCGGGTGATCGGACGACCGGCGGCGCGACGACGAAGCGGCGCAGAAGACGTGTGACCGGGCCGGTGCGTGCATTCGCTTCGAATTCGCCACGAATGGTCTTGAAGCGGAAGGCCGATCGCTGCGGCGTTCCATCGGGATGTTCGAGCCGGCTGCCGGCTATTCCGACGGCAGGGTTTTGTTCCATGAATTCGAGCAAAGCCCGCAATGCGCCCGGCCGCGCCACGGTGTCGGGGTTCAGCAGCCAGAAATAGCGTGGCGCGGAAGATTGTTCCAGCGCCTTGCCGATCGGCAGGTTATTGCCGCCCGTGAAGCCCAGATTCTGTTCGGATATCAGCAGGTCGCACCACGCGCCCCAACCATTGGCGCGGATCGCTTGGGCTAGGATGTCGGCTGAGTTGTCTCCCGAACCGTTTTCGACGACCACGACCCTGCCATCCGGCGGCAATTCGTGCTTGATCGATGCAAGGCAATCGACCAGCAATTCGGGAACGCGAAAGTTGACGATGACGACGAGTACCGAGCCGTTGCCCATCGCGCCGTTCCAGGACTACAGCCCCAAAAAGTCGACGAAGTGACGCGTTACCGTGAACATCAGGCTATGGGAGTTGGCGGACGTCAGGCCGGTCGCCACCGGAGTGCCGGTGATCGGGTCTATCGTCGTGCTGCCGGACGACCGGAAGCGGTGCAGATAGCGGTAGGTCACGCTGGCGGTCCAGGCGCTCGTCAATCGATGGTTGTAGCTCAGCGAGACCGAGGCATAGTCGGTCGTCGCCGTCGTCGAGGCGAACCGACGGAAGTTGACGGCCGTGGAGATGCTCGATGCCGAGTCGATCTGCTGCGTCACGCTGCCACCGACGAGCGAGGTTTGGAATAGCGAGCCCAGGCTGCTGGGCCCGACCATCCGGCTTGCATTGAGCGTGGTGGTCAGCGTTTTGAGCGGCCGGTAGGTCAGCAGGACGTCGCCGATGAAGCCGACGGCATGCGGCGCCACGCCGGCGCCCCGTAGCGTCCTCACGTAGGAGATGCCGGCGCCGGCCCGCAGCGCCAAGCGCGGGGACAGGGTGGTTTCGACCCCTCCCTGATTGCGCCAAATGATGATGTCGGTGCCAGAGGCGTTGTCGTAGTTCAGCCATTCGCCGCCGGAACTCGCTTTCAGCACGGTCAGCGGGCTCAAGCGGTGGCTCCACGTGACGGAACCGCGGGTGTCTTGAAACGCCGTGCCGGCACTGCCCGGGCTGTAAGTCGTCCTGATGGTTTCGGCGCTGGCGCTCAGCCTGTCGTGCGCGCTCAGACCACGGTCGAAACCGCCGCTGAAGCTCAATCTGTTAAGGGTACCGGTGGCACCGGTCGAGGAGCCGAACTGATCGAGCAAGGCGAACGCGGCTTGCTGTTGCCGGTAAGCTGCCTCGAACCAAGCTCGGCGGCCGAAATCGGAATCCGGTTTGTCGAAATACTCGTAGTGGGCCTTCAAGCCGCCGGCAAGGTTATGGGTTTGCGGCAGGACGCCGGCCCCCGATCCCCAGTATTTCGTGAAATGGACGTCACCGGAAATGCCGAGCTCGGAACTCTGCGTGCGCTGCTCGGCCGTCCCCGACAAGGACGTATATGACGAGGTTGTCTGGCCCGGAGGGGGCGACGACAGCGAAGCATTGCTGTTGAATTCCAGCGACTGCGACACATTCGTTTCCAGCGACCAGTCCGCGCTCCAGGCCATGCCCGGTAACAGGCACGCGCCTATCGCGATGGTACGCAAAGAGGCTGTCACCGTACGATGCCTTGGGCCCAAAGGACTTGGGTTTATTCGAACAGCCTGCGTTCCGGAATCACGACCATGTCGCCGTTTTTCAGCGGAATGTTGGCGTCCGTGTTCTTGCCAGCCTCGTAGGCCTTGTAATCGAAC
>JAISPQ010000005.1 GCA_031274955.1 Rhodanobacter sp. | reverse complement strand
GGATGCACCGTTTCTCTGAACTTGGATTGCCCCTCACGAAGCCGCGTGCAGTGTTAACAGACGAAAGCAATGGCTTGGTCAGCAACTTGGTAAAGAAATACAGAAATGCGGTGTTTGTCAATGTATCCGGCTTCGACTTACTCAAGCACCCCCCCTTCTACAAGGATGGCTTGGTGTATCACGATGCCCATCACCTGAACGAAATTGGCGCACGGGAATATGGGCGGGAGTTTGAAAAGATTTTTCTGAAATTGAATGAGGCAAAACAAATATCCGATGATGGAAGAAGCGTTCAGGAGATTGGCGGCGGAAGCGGTTGCCTGAACCGGCCTCCCGGGCATGGCTGAAAAATCACGCGCCGAGGTTCTGGAATTTCCAGGCGCTCCCGCACATCTCCAAAAGACCGCGCCGCGCCTGCCAGCCCAGCTCCCGCAGGGCTTTTCCGGGATCGGCATAACAGGCGGCCACATCCCCCGCGCGGCGGGGCGCAATCCGGTAAGGCACGGCGCGGGAACTGGCTTTTGTGAACGCCGCCACCATGTCCAGCACACTGTAGCCTTGCCCCGTCCCAAGATTGATCGCATGCCAGCCGGGATGCCGGACAAGCCAGGCAAGCGCCGCCGCGTGGCCTTCGGCCAGGTCCATGACGTGAATGTAATCGCGCACCCCGGTTCCGTCCGGTGTTGGATAATCGTTGCCGAATACGGAAAGCTCCTTGAGTTCTCCCGCCGCGACCCGCGCAATGTAGGGCATCAGATTGTTGGGAACACCCATTGGTCTTTCTCCGATCAGGCCGCTTTCGTGCGCGCCCGCCGGGTTGAAATAACGCAGACAGACAACGCGCCAGAGCGGATCGGCAACTGACAGGTCGCGCAACATTTCCTCGATGTGCAACTTGCTGCGCCCGTAGGGATTGGTCGCGGAAAGCGGATGCGCCTCATCCAGCGGCAGATAATGCGGATCGCCGTACACCGTGGCGCTGCCGCTGAAAATCAGCGTTCGTGTCCCCGCGTCAAGCATGGCTTCCAGCAGGCTTACCGTACCTTCGACATTGTTGGCGTAATAGTCGAGCGGTTTTTTCACCGACTCGCCCACTGCCTTCAACCCGGCGAAATGCAGCACCGCTTCGACCGCATGATCTTTCAAAACGTCCGCGAGCGTTTTCGTCGCGCGAACATCCGCCTGAATAAAAACCGGCGTTTTGCCGGTAATCTGCTCAAGCCGTGCCAGAACCCCGATCCCGCTGTTGCAAAGGTTGTCGTAGAGGACGACACGATGCCCTGCCTGAAGCAGCACCACCGCCACATGGCTGCCGATATAACCCATGCCGCCGGTTAAAAGAATGTTCATAAAAAGCTGTTCTCAAAAAGAAATGATTTGCCTGAAATCACAAGTCCAATCTGCGGGATGAATGCAGACTACTGCTCTTGTTTGCGAAGTCAGAACTTCGGCAGTATTTTTCGCGGTTAGATTTTCGTCATCAGGAATTTTTCCCCGCCTGAAGCCGGGTGGACGCCAATTCATCTCCACAGCGCCCGCAGCGTGTCGCACAGAATGCGCAAATCGCCCACCAGGCTGTGGCTGCGTACGTAATCAAGGTAATAGCGTTGCTTGACCGGCATCACCTGCTCCACGTAGGTGCGCTCAGGGTCGGCGCTGGCGGCCAGCAGGCGCTCTTCGTCGCGGAATTCGATCGCTGCGCGGTCGGTGATGCCGGGACGCACGGACAGGATGAGATCACGCGCCTGCGGCGGGTACAGCGCCATGTAGCGCGGCACCTCTGGGCGCGGGCCGACCAGACTCATGTCGTCCTTGAGTACGTCGATCAACTGCGGCAGCTCGTCCAGCTTGGCGCGGCGTAGCCAGCGGCCCGCGCGCGTCACGCGCACATCGAGCGCGGTGGTGATTTGCAGCCCGCCGCCGTCAGGCTGCGGGCGCATGGTGCGGAATTTGTGGATGCGAAACAGCCGCCCGCCGCGCCCCACGCGCTCCTGCCGGAAAAATACCGGCCCCGGTGAATCAAGCCGTACCCACAGGGCGATGGCGGCTATCAGTGGAAGCAACAGCGGCAGCGCAGCCAAGGTCAGCAGCAAGTCCATGCCGCGCTTGGCGGCATCGCTCGGCGGGCTGCGGCGCTCGGTCATGATGGTCGCCGGTACACGTTGAGGTGCACCGCGTGCTGATGAGCCAGCGGGGTCAGCACGCGGTCGCACCAGTAAAGGGCATCGTCGATACGCACACCCAAACGCCCCCAGCGTGTGGCTGCCGAGGCGACGCTGAGTACCCCATAGCTGTAATGCGCCTGCGCGGGCGGCAAATCGCCGCGCCGGAAAAAACGCCAGCCGTTGCGCCGTGCGCCCAGGCCGGCCAGCAGCGGCTCCAGCACGGTACGGCCATTGTCCAGCGTGACCAACAGGCCGCCGGGTTCGAGATAGTTGTGCACGATGTCCGAAAGCGTGGTGCGCACATCATCCAGCGATGAACCGTGCACACGGTATACGCCGCCGAGCACGGACTTCAGCACGATCAAGTTCCAGCGTCCTTGCAGCGCACGTACATCCTGCTGCGTGTAATGTACGCGCGCCTGCTGCTCCGCGTTCAGCAGGCGTGAGTGTAACGCCTGCACGGCGGGCAGCGTGGCGGCATCGTAAGTTGAGCATTCCACACGCTGTGCCAAGTCCAGTAGCAGCGGTGCAAGCGACGAGTGCGCACTCGCGCCAACTTCCAGCGCATCGGCTACGCGCAAATCGGGGTGCGCGCGCAGAAACTCGCCCCAAGGTTGCGCCCAGGCGCGGGCACTCCAGCCGAAGCAGGCGTACGGTGTGCGTAAACTCATCGCACGGCAGCCCTCAACGCGGCAATAACGCGTTCCTGCTCGCTGTCGCTCATCGCCGTGAACAGCGGGATGCTGACCATGCGCTGGTACGCCTTCTCGGCCACCGGGAACTGTTCGGATTTCAACCCATAGCGGTCGCGCCAATACGGTTGGCGGTGCAGTGGCACGTAATGCACGCTGGTTCCGATGCCCGCGTCACTCAACGCCTGGATTACCTCGTCGCGCGTGACACGGGCTTCATCGGCCAACCGGATCACGTACAGGTGCCAAGCGTGCACCTCACCCGGCGGTGCGTCAGCGGGCAGAATCAGCGGCAAGTCCTGTAACCCGTCTCGATAGCGCGCAACCAGCTGCTGACGACGCTCCACGAACGCGGGTAGGCGCGTCAACTGCACACGCCCCAGCGCGGCAGCAATGTCGGTCAGGTTGTATTTGAAACCGGGCGCAACAACCTCGTAATACCACGCTGGCGTGCGGCTCTGGAAGCGGTCGAACGCATCACGGCTGATACCGTGCAGCCGCATGATGCGCATCCGCTCGGCCAGCGCCGCATCGCGCGTGACCACCATGCCACCCTCGCCGGTGGTCATGGTCTTATTGGCGTAGAAGCTGAACACCGTCACCGCGCTTGCTAACTGGCCGATCAGCGCACCTTGATGAGTCGTCGGCAGCGCGTGTGCGGCGTCTTCTACCACTTGCACACCATGCCGCGTGGCAATGGCGTGGATGGCCGCCATATCACACGCCAGACCACCGTAATGCACCGGCAAAATCGCCTTGGTGCGTGGGGAGATGGCCGATTCGATGCGTGCCGGGTCGATATTCAGCGTGACCGGATCGACATCCACCAGCGCCGCATCGGCCCCCAGATAGCGTGCTACCTCCACCGTGGCGGTGAAGGTCAGCGTAGGCGCGATCACCTCGTCGCCCGGCCCTACGCCGATCGCTTCCAGCGCCAGATGCAGCCCGGCAGTGGCCGAATTGACCGCAACGGCCTGCACACCTCCCCCAAGGTACGCGGCAAATTCCTGCTCGAAGGCGCGCGCTTCCGGCCCGGTCGTCACCCAGCCGGAACGCAGCGCGTGCGCCACGGCGTCAATCTCGGCTTGGCCGATGTCGGGACGGGCGAAGGGGATGAATTCAGGGGCTGGCATAGTGTCGAAGTGTCTGAAATGATAGGCGGCGATCACGGCAGGCAAGCGCGGAAGCAAAGCCCATTGCACAACCTGCCGCGCTATCGCGCACGATAATCAATCGCAGTCCCGGCGATGCTGACCACCGCAAGAAAACGCTGCGCCAACACTGGGTAGACATGGTTCTCCAATACGAATTGCCGACCCAATGCACCCATGCGGGCGCGGGTGGCCGCATCGAGTGCAAGCAGGCGGCGCAGCCCCTGCGCAATGGCTTGCGGGTCGGCAGGCGGCACACTGATGCCGCAGCCGGATTCGGCTACCGGATCGTTGCCCGCGCGTATCGCCATCAGCACAGGCCGTTCGGCCATCATGTAATCCATCAACTTGTTGGGAGCGATCCCGAAGCGAAACAAAGGCTGATCCTGCAAACCAAGGTAAGCAATATCGAACAACTTCAGCAGAGCGGGAATCTGCGCCTTGCATACTGGAGCCAAGAAGGACACGTTATCCAGGCCCATGTTGCGCGCGCGCTGCCGCAGGCGTTCTTTCTCCGGCCCCGTTCCTACCAATACGAAGCGCAACTTGTCGTCGCGCATGAGACGCGCGGCATCCAGCAAGTCATCCAACGCATTGGCCACGCCATGCGAACCTGCATACCCGACGATCTTCTCGCCCTGGTTCTGCCAGGCCGCAAATTGCGCCACAAGCTCCGGCGGCAGCGGCTCCGCAAGCTCCCATTCGCCCGGATCGACACCATTGGGCACAATATGCAGCTTGTGCAGATCCAGACCATGACTTTGCATGTGTTGCGCGACCATGGGTAACATGCTTACTACCACATCGGCATGGCGGTACGCATCGTTTTCCGCCGCCTGACACAGCATGATGAACGGGTGGTGCTGCGACATGCCGCCCAGTTCAATGGGAGATAGCGGCCACAAGTCATGCACTTCGAATACCAGCCTGCTGGGCGTGCCTTGCCTGCGAGTCAGCTTGGCGATGCGGTGCGCCACCCAGATATCCATCGGATAAGTGCTGCTGGCGATCACCACATCCGGCTTGAAGTTCGTCGCCAGCGCAGGCGCCAAGCGCCACAAGCGCGCCAGGAAAGTCGCGATGTTGCGCGCCCGCCCGACCCCATTGCCGTGGTAAGCGGGTGTTGCAAGCCAGCGGTAGGCGATACCGTCGATCGACTCGTCGCCCGCGCCATCAGGCTGCACGGCGCGTACATGCGAGTACGTGGCCGCCACGATCTGTACCGTGTGCCCAGCACGCACCCATTCGCGCGCTAGATAGAACGGCCGGTATTCCATGCCGTGACGCGGAGAACCAGCGTAGTGGTTAATGAGTAGGATTCGCATGCGATTGACCTTTACATCCAATCAGCCAGCCGGTCAGCAATGCGCCGCGCCGCATCACCTTCCCCATACGGTCGGATCGGTTTGCCACGCACACCGATTGCGGTGCAAATCCCCGCCGCCACCGCTTGGGCGCTGGTGGGTGGCAGCAAACGATTCCATCCCCCCTCGACCAGTTCCACCCATTCAGTTTCGTCGCGTAAGGTCACACACGGAACGCCGTGAAAAAAAGCTTCTTTTTGTACCCCTCCCGAGTCGGTGACAATCACCGCCGCCGCACGCTCCAA
>JAISPQ010000236.1 GCA_031274955.1 Rhodanobacter sp. | reverse complement strand
ATCGGCATTGCGCTGATCGCCTACGGCTTCGCGCACTATCGCGCGCAGGGCCGGATCGACCTCTGGCATCCGCCAACCGCCTTCAAGCACATCACGGTGGCCCTGATGCTGCCGGCGGTGATCCTGATGGTTGCGTCTTATCTGCGCGGCAAGATCTACATCGCCGTCAAGCACCCCATGCTCGCGGGCGTCAAGCTGTGGACCGCGGCGCATCTCATCGCCAATGGCGACCTCGGCTCGATCATCCTGTTCGGCGCGGTGCTGATCTGGGCGATCTACGACCGGATTTCGCTGAAGTCGCGCAGCGATGCCGGAGCCCCGCCGATTCCGATCGGCGGCGCCGGCAACGACATTCTTGCCGTGATCGTCGGCATCATCGCCTATGCGGCGCTGGCATTCGTTTTCCACCCAATGGTGATCGGCGTTGCGGTGATCGGCTGATCCACACCCAAGCGCGGACAAAAGTCCCACTTGCGCACTGCGCCGACCTGAGCGCAGGGAACGCAAAAAAATGACGCTTCCCGTCCCGCGACGAGCTGCGATCGAAATCACGGAAGCCAATCTCCTGCACTTGAAGTCGAGAAGGGCAAACGATACGCTTTCGATGATATGTCAATTACCTGAACTACCAGCCCGGAGACATCCTTGAATACGTGGCTGACGACGAAAACAGCGTCGGAAAGATACGCGATGTTGTTTAACGTAAATCCGATCCTCAAGTCGCTTTTGCTTCTTTCCACCGTCCTGTTGAGCGCTTGTTCTGTCGGAAATGCCGTGCGTATGGATCAGGTCGTTCTGACCAGTTCAGAATTGCAACAATCCGGGCAAGCAGGAGAGACGACGACTATCCCCTTCACGCTGGATTCTCAGCGCATCGTGATGGAGATTTCGCTTGAGAAACCCAACGGCGGTAGGCGAACGGCTCTTGCGTGGTTCAACATGGGCATGGCGCAACCGGTCCTCTCGAAAGCTCTCTACCAAGAACTACAGATCGGCAGCGGCCAACCACTTCGAATGCAGATTGGGGACAGGGTTCTCCAAGTCGCTCCCCATGCTGTTGTCAATGGTGATGGCGGTATGGGCGTTCCTGAGTTCTCGCACCTGTTCGCGCCCTTGCCGGTCGAGACCATGCTGCCGGCGAGCGTCCTCCAAGAGTTTGTTGTGACGCTGGACTATGGACGGCGGGTCGTCACGCTGACCAAGCCAAGCGTGCGGCGGATTGAGGGTGTAGCCATTCCGGCGCGCGTCAATCCGAGAACCGGCATTGTCTCCATCGAAATATCGATAGCCGGAAACACATACCCGATTGTGATCGACGCGGGCTCGGGCTATAGCTGGATAAGAGGCGATACCGCACGGGGTTGGTTATCGCGCCATCCCGAATGGCAGAGGTCAAACGGGGCTATAGGCCAAGCCAATGCGAACATGGTGGACTTCGATTTTGAAAAGAAAGGCACACTCCTGCGCATACCGCAGATGCGTCTGGACGATGTTCGTCTCCAGAATGTAGGTGTCCTGGGCACAGGTCCGGTCCTTGGGAGTTTTCTCGACGGCATCGTTGGAGATATTTTCTGGGACAATTGGCAAAAAGGCGCGTCCACTCCCGTCATCGGCTGGATCGGCGGAAATATCCTGAAGCATTTCAGTGTCACAATCGATTACCCGAACCGCGTGACCTATTGGCAGCAGCAATCGCCGCTGGATTCCCATGATCTCGATCAGGTCGGTGTCAATCTGATTCGAAAAGGCGACCGCTATTTTATCGGTGGCCTCGTTCGTCGCACAGAACCGCAATCGAGCGGCCCCCCCGCCGCTGATATTCAACCCAACGACGAACTGATCGCTGTCGATCACATACCAGTAAGAGGCATCTCGAAGGACGCGGTGCTCGCCGCTCTGCACGGTGTTCCCGGCGATCGACGGGTGCTTGTCATCGAGCATCGCGGTGTGCGGCGAGAGATCGAGACGACTGTCATCGCATTCGATTGAAAGCAAGGGAAATATTGCGCACCGGCGAGGGCAAGTGGATCGACCTCGTGCGTTGGCGTTCAATGGCCGAAGCGCGCGTGGCTGCGCAGAAAGTGATTATCGAACGTGCATTGCCTTTCGCTCACACTGCGCCAGGCTGATGTGAGGGGCGCTGTGAGAGCGCGGCGGCAAGAACGAAAAAGCCACCTCCGCGCGAACAGAGGTGGCTTGCGAATGGTGCCCGAGGCCGGAATCGAACCGGCATGGCCTTGCGGCCGAGGGATTTTCTTGCCACTTCGGCTTTCGCCGCCAGCGCACCGGCGCTGTTCGTGGTCTGGAGCACGCCTTCACCATGGCCTTGCGGCCGCAGGTGCCCGCCGTCTGCTCTCTACACCTTCCCAAGCGTGGAGCCTGGGCTTGGCTCGGCATTGACTCGGACGCCGCGGCATCCAGGGCTTTCACCGACTTTGACGGGCTTCACTTCGAACGTTTCCGCCCGAAGGCTCAAATTGTTCAAGTCCCTTGTGTCTACCGATTTCACCACTCGGGCGTAGTGCGCCGCCGTGAACTTTGGTGGAGGCGAGGGTCGGAATCGAACCGGCGTACACGGCTTTGCAGGCCGCTGCATGACCACTCTGCCACCCCGCCTCTGCATGATGGCTTAGCAGGCTGTTGAGAAACAGCCTGCTAACGCGATCCACGGATGGATCGCCCGCGAATCGACGACGTAAGTCGTTGATTCGCGTAGCACGTGACGCGGCTTTGCCGCGTCCGTGCG
>JAISPQ010000226.1 GCA_031274955.1 Rhodanobacter sp. | reverse complement strand
ATGTCCCGCACGGTGTCATCGCTGGGGCCTGCGGGCAATTCTTGGCAAATTCTGGCAACGATATAACGCCCGTCAATCTTCGTGATCGCGCGCAATGCGTGAATGACGCGAAGCATGTTGTCGCGCCGGTTCGCGGCAAGGTTTTTGCTCTTGGTCGCGGTGAGTTCCGCCTTGGTAGCCGCGTGCTCCGCCACCGACACCACGGATGAAGCGCCGCCCCATTCGTCAGCGAACAGCCAAGCCATGGCCTGGTTGTCCACCTCCTCGGGGTGTTCATGGCGCATCCATTCGCGCAGATCGGCGTGAGCAATGATTCTGTCATCGGGATGAATCACCGCGCCCGCGGATTGACCATAGGCAGTGAACGGCAGCTTGTCAGCAATAAGCGCATCCGTCAGTTCGCAGAATCTATCCGTAATCAGCTTCGCGGGTACTTCGTCGAAACCACGCCAACACCAAGCTTCAACAGCCTGCATCACGGTGTAATACTGTCGCCTGAAACTACTCATCGCGCATCCTTCAATACACCTTCAAGAGTCGCCACGGCGACGGGTGAAGGCTTCCCGCGTTCGGCTGGCCGGCCTAGCCGTGACCGCCGGAATATAGCCGAAAATTTTCAAAAATTTTTCAGAATAAAAAACGGGCTGGCACCGGAGTCCCGGAGTTTTTCAGTCACGCCCAAAATCCGGGGGTACCCCCCACCCCTACCCCCCTGTCCTGTCGCAACACGGCCTTCAGGCCGCATAGCGCGCGATTCTAGGCGGTCGCGACTGGGTAGGCTGGAAGTTCCCTCTCACGCCACGCGCCGGATCGGCACCACGTTCGCGCCAGTGCGCAGGCCGTCAAGGTAGTCTGCCCATGCTTGCATCATCGCGCGGCGTTCCGGCATGTGCGCTGTCCGGTTGTAGGCGCGCCCGTTCGGGTCTCGGACAGCGTGCGCAAGCTGGTGCTCGATGAAGTCAGGCCGGAAGCCAAGCCCTTCGTCAAGAATCGTTCGCGCCATTGCCCGGAAGCCGTGCGCTGTGATCGTGCCCTTGTCGAATCCCATGCGGCGCAATGCGGCGTTGAACGTCATGTCAGACAGCGGTTTTTTCGCACTGCGCGCGCCGGGAAACACATAGCGGCCAGCGCCGGTCAGTGGATGCAGTTCGCGCAGAATCACCACCGCTTGCGTGGACAGCGGCACAACATGAGGAAGGCGAAGCTTCATCCGCTCAGCGGGAATATTCCACGTCGCGCCGTCAAGATCGAACTCCGCCCATTCCGCCGCGCGCAATTCGCCCGGTCTTGTGAATACCAGCGGCAGCAGGCGCAGCGCGCAGCGAACCGGGAACGTGCCGCTGAATGCCTCTATCGCCCGCAGCAGATCGGCCACCTTGGCCGGTTCCGTGATGCTCGCGAAGTGTTCCGGCTTCCATGGCGTCAGCGCGCCGCGCAGGTCGCGGGTAACGTCAGCAGGCACCCGCCCGGTCGCCACGGCATAGCGCAGAATCTGCCCGCAGTTCTGGCAGGCGCGATGCGCAGTTTCTACCGAGCCGCGCGATTCGATACGGCGCAGAACCGCCAGCACGTCAGGCGCAGTCAGCGCGGCGACAGGGCGGCCACCTATCCACGGGAACACGTCGCGTTCCAGTCGCCGGATGATCCTGTCGGCGTGCCCTTTCGCCCACCCCTGCGAAAACTTGGCGAACCATTCGCGCGCGACGGTCTCGAAACTGTTTGCCGCCAGTTCCACGCCGGCGGCCTTGGCGGCCTTGCGCGCGGCGCTTGGATCAACACCATCGGCCAGCAGCTTGCGGGATTCGTCACGGCGCGCGCGAGCATCGGCTAGCGAAACATCCGGGTACACGCCAAAGGACAGCCGCTTTTCCACGCCAGTGAAACGGTACTTGAGCCGCCACCACTTGCCCCCGCCCGGCTGGACTTCCAAGTACAGGCCGCCAGCATCGGCCAGCTTGTAGGGCTTGTCCGTGCGTTCGCCCTTGCGCGTGCCCTTGGCAATGATGCCGGGCTTGGCGTTTTTGATCGCGGCTTCGGTCAGCATGGGGGCAACACCTTAAGGGGTAGGGGCAGCTGCCCCCAATGTTGCCCCCAGTTGCCCCCGGATTCAATAGGACGTTGTCGGACGTAGCTAGACAGTTAGGCAACAAAAAACCGCGTCTTTGCGCGGTTTAATGGACTTCCTTGGATGTTGTTGGACTGGTAAATGGTGGAGGCGGCGGGAATCGAACCCGCGTCCGAAGGCACTCCGTGCCCGGCGCTACATGCTTGTCGTGTCGTTTGGTCTCATCCGGCGGTAACACGACACGCGGAGCGCGCCGCCGGACCAGCCTCTTGGATTTAACCCGCCGCCGAAAGGCGCCGGCGTGGGCGATCCCATGATAGTGACCCTACATCCACGAGCATGGGCACAAGTGGGTTCAGGGCTAGGCCTTAAGCGGCCAGAGCGTAGACGTCGTCGTTCGCGTCTAATTTTTTGCCACCGGATTAACGAGGAAGATGACGCCCTCGACATGCTCCAGACTACTTCGCGTCCCCCGTCGAAACCATGTCGCCCCCGGGGGACGGCGATAGTGGCGGCATTGACATGAGAAATCAAGATTCATGCGGCGCGGTTCTTGGCGCGCATCACCCTCTGCTTCTCGCGGTTCCAGTCGCGCTCCTTTTCGGTGTCGCGCTTGTCGTGTTCCTGTTTGCCGCGGGCGACGCCAAGATCGAGCTTGACGCGATTATTCTTCCAGTACATCGCAAGTGGAATCAGCGTGTGGCCCTTGCGTTCGATCGCTCCGATCAGCTTATGGATTTCTTCGCGATGCAGGAGCAACTTACGCGTGCGTCGGTCGTCGGCGACGACATGCGTGGAGGCGCAGATCAGCGGAACGATGGAGGCGCCAAACAGGAAGATTTCGCCGCCCTTGACGATCGCGTATGCATCGCTGAGATTCGCACGGCCGGCGCGCAGGCTCTTCACTTCCCAGCCTTGCAATGCGATACCGGCCTCGTAGTGCTGGTCGATGTGGTATTCGTGACGTGCACGCTTGTTCAACGCGATGGTCGCGTTGCCGGGCTTGTTCTTGGAATTCTGCTTGGCCATGTTTGGTTACAATGGAGAAAACGCTCGACCATGATTCAGATCCGCCGTCACGCTCTCGTTCGCCATAGTCCGGAACGCATGTTCGATCTGGTCAACGACGTGGAAGCATACCCGACGCGCTTCCCATGGTGCGCAGCGGCGCAGGTTGCCGATCGCGATGGCGAGGACGCGCTCACGGCATGCCTGTATTTGCGCTTCGCCGGTTTCACGCAGAGTTTCACCACGCGCAATACTCTGTACCGGCCGTCGCGCCTGCATATGCATCTGGTCGATGGGCCGCTGCGCACGCTGGAAGGCGATTGGACCTTCGATGCGCTGGGCGAGGATGGATGTCGCATCGGTTTCACGCTGGATTTTGAATATTCCGGCCGGCTCGTCGGTTCCGCGTTGCGCCTGGGTTTTCAGGGGCTGGCAACGCGCATGGTCGATGATTTTTGTAAGGTGGCGGCCAAAGTGTATGCCTGAAAAAGCCATGATGAGTGTGAAAAAAGCCGAATTGAGGGAGCAGGGAGCAGGGAGCAGGGGAAAGAATGCTCTTTTGAGAAGTCTGGCATGGATGCCGGCAGAAATGCCTGAGCAGGGGCGCAGTGCCTCTTTCATCATCCAATGCGGCGCACACCGGCCATGACCATTCGTGTGGAGGTGGCCTATGCCGAACCGAGGCGGCAGTTCTTGCGTGCGCTGGACTTGCCGGCCGGCGCCACCGTTGCCGATGCGCTTGCCGCGTCGGGTTTGGCGGAGGAACTCTCATTGGACACCGCCGCGTTGACGGTGGGGGTCTGGTCGAAACCCGTTACGCGCGACCGGCGGCTCGACGCCGGCGATCGCGTGGAACTGTATCGGCCACTCAAAGCCGATCCGAAAGAATCACGCCGCCATCGTGCGCGGCGTGAACCGCGCCAGCCATAGCAAATTTAGCGATCAGTCCTCTACCCCTGCTGATCGCCACCGCCGCGCTGCTGCTGTTTTTTCTTCTTGTCTTCG
This sequence comes from Rhodanobacter sp., assembly GCA_031274955.1. GTDB lineage: Bacteria > Pseudomonadota > Gammaproteobacteria > Xanthomonadales > Rhodanobacteraceae > Dokdonella_A. The sequence continues at coordinate 888 of JAISPQ010000226.1, read as the reverse complement.
CTGGACTGTTTTTCGTCCGGGTATTGGCGCTTGTACTTGCGCGCGTCCTTGATGAGCTGGTCCGGATCTTCGGGGAAGTAGTCGCCTTCGATTTTCACCAGGGCGTTGTCCTTGAAAGACAGGACCAGATCCTTGGATTCCATCTTGTTGCGGCCACGGCGGATCGTGGACACATAGTCCCAGCGATCCTGATCGAACGGGCTGACCACCGAGGGTGACCCCATGATAAGCGTCACCTGGCGTTTGCTCATGCCGGGTTTGAGCGCATCCACGGATGCCTGGTCGAACAGATTGCCCTGCTGGGTATCCACCTTGTAGATGAAACCGCAGCCGGCGAATGGGACGATCGCGAGAAAGGCGAGCCAGCGAAGATGCATGCGCAGCGGTCCGTAAAGTGTGGGAAGTCTACGATGATACACTAGCCAGCCGAATGGCAAGATGATTTATCGGATCGGAGAAGTGCCTAAAGTATGAAGGTAGAGTCGACCGAACTGCACAAGCTGGGCCTGAAGGCCACGCATCCGCGCATGCGTATTCTGGAAATTCTCGACCGCGGCGAAGGCCGGCACTTCAGTGCGGAGGATATCTACCGGCAGTTGCGGGAGCAGCACGATGATATCGGGCTGGCCACGGTCTACCGCGTGCTGACGCAGTTCGAGGCCGCCGGTATGGTGCTCAAGCACAAGTTTGAGGGCGGGCAGGCCGTCTACGAATTGGACCGCGGCACGCACCACGATCACATGATCGATATGGAAACCGGCAAGATCATCGAATTTTCCAGCGCCGAGATCGAGCGTATCCAGAATGAGATCGCCGCTGGGCACGGCTATGTGATCGTGGGTCACAGCATGGTGCTGTATGTGAAGCCGGAAAATCGCTGAGCACCGG
>JAISPQ010000189.1 GCA_031274955.1 Rhodanobacter sp. | reverse complement strand
GTCGGCCCGTTCCAGGGCAAGCCGGCGTGCGTGCGCATCGCGCTCGACCGGGGCGTGTGCGGCGCGGCGGCGACGACGCGGCGCACCCAGGTCGTGCGCGACGTGCATGCGTTCGCCGGTCACATCGCCTGCGATCCGGCTTCGCGTTCGGAGATCGTCGTGCCGCTGGTCGCGAACGGCGAATTGCTCGGCGTGTTCGACGTCGACAGCCCTGAACCTGCGCGCTTCGACGACGACGATCGCGCCGGCATGGAGCAGTTGACCGGCATCTATCTGCAATCGCTGCGCGGCGACGGGAATGGCGATGGCCGCTAAAGAGACTTCGGAAAAGATTCGCAACATCGGCCCGAAATCCGCCGCGTGGCTGCGCCAGGTCGGCATACGCACGCGCGAAGATCTCGCCTGCCTCGGCGCGGTCGAGGCCTACCTGAAGGTCAAGCGCGCCGGTTTTCGGCCGAGCTTGAACCTGCTCTACGCACTCGAAGGCGCGCTCACCGGTCGGCATTGGGCCGACCTGCCCGAAGCGCACAAGAGTTCATTGCTGCTTGCCGCCGACGCGGCCGAGGCGGCCAATCCGATCAAGACGCGCTGGCAGAAACAAGTCGATCGCAGCGCCGCGCAAATCAATCACGGCAACAATGCCGGCGATATGCCGGTGGCGGGTTTTTCCAATGATGCGGATGGCGGTTCCGACGACGCGAGCAACCGTTTTGAATAATTCCTGTTCATTGCGCCGGCATAACGGCTCAGATTGGGCGGTCTGCCTTCCATTCGTCGAAATTTAGATTTGCCTGATCGAAGAGGCAATCGATATTCCAAGCCAAGCTTGACAGTGGTTACATACTGGGCGACATTGTTCGCATCAAGACAGTTCGTCTAAATGGCGTTAGACTAGGCCACCTCATGAGCATCAAAAATCCAGATACCTACACTGCTCCAGAGTCCGTGGTGATCTTGGCTGCTGCCCTAGAGAAAAAACTTGGACGTCCATCGTATATTCGGCAGGTGAAGAATAGTAGTAGATGGTTCATTAGTGACCCGATGTTTTCTTTCGTCCAGCATGGCCTGAGAAAAGGAGCGACAGGCTATCGTGTAGGGCTTTACTATTTGGATAATGAAGATATTCTCGCATTTTATCTAGTTCATTCGCCGGTTATGGCGGAGTTGTTTAAGAAAAACCTACAGCTAACGTCTTTTATTCAAGTCGCAAAAAAAACGGCATTCGCTCGGTCAAGGTCTTATCTTCGATGGAGTTCACGATCCGCATGGCGTCACAGAAATAAATGGGCTTTCATTGAAGAAGCCTCAGTTGGCGACTTTATATCTGCGCTTCGCAGAATAGATAACGATCACGGATTTGTCGCTGATCTATTTCCAAAGATAGAAAATCAAAAAACTGGTGGCGGGTCTGCTAAATGGGCAGGAAATGATTTTTTCTTCTTGTTAGCCGATGATGTTAGTAACAAAAGCAAAAAACATCTGAGTTCAATTGTCGAGTTGATCTGGCCCCTGTTTCTTTGCCTTTATCCTGTTTCTGCAATTGAGCAGCGAGCTTCATCCCTTGCGCGGAATCTAGTTACATCAAAACTACAGAAGGTGTGTGAATATCACAAAATTTCCAATCGCCCAAAAGAACCTAAGGTCAGCTCACTTTGCCGTGGCGGCATCGAAGGTGCCCATATCAAGCCGCATTCACTTGGCGGTACAGATAAATTGGAAAATGGTTTATGGTTATGTCAATATCATCACCGTGAAACTGAAGGCTGCCTTATAGGTCATCGTAACAGCACAACTATCAATGTGCGGTTTGTCCAAGCACAAGCAGTCTAACTCTGCGCTCAAGCAGACGGCCTATGGCCGCCGCTTAAGCCTTGGGCATCAGGTGTTATTCACTCCCGTAGTTACACTACCGCGAGCATCCAAAATCGCCGGTAATTTCACTTCCAGCCAATCGGCCAGTTGCTGCACTTTCTGCGCTGCCTCGCGGCCAAGTGAGGTGAGCGAGTACTCAACATGCGGCGGCACGGTGTTGTAATCCCGGCGATTCAACATGCTGTCCTGTTCAAGCCATTGCAAGGTCTGGGCCAGCATCCGCTCGCTGACGCCACCAATCGTCCGGCGCAGATCGCTGAAGCGTCGGGTGCCGCTCAACAAGGCAATCAGTACCAGCACACCCCATCGGCTCGTCAGGTGCCGCAGGATTTCGCGGGAAGGGCATGCGGCTGCCATCACGTTGCCGCGCACCAGCCTGGTTGAAAGCGTTCTGCTCATCTTGGTCACCTGCAAGAATGGATTTGACACTAACATTTTTGTAAGTACTTACAAAAAGTAAGTTTGAAGTGTACAGTTCCCTCTCACTTCTGTCCATCCACCTCAAGGAGTTTGAAAATGACCATTGCAGTAACCGGAGCCTCAGGCCAGCTTGGCCGTCTCGTGATTGAACAACTCAAGCGCAGAACTACCGCCGGCAACATCGTTGCGCTGGTGCGCAACCCTGCCAAAGCAGCTGATCTTGGCGTTCAGACGCGAACCGCCGACTACACTCAACCGGCGACGCTTGAGCGTGCGCTTACAGGCATCGACACCTTGTTGCTCATTTCGGGTAATGAACTCGGCCAGCGCGCCACGCAACATGCCAATGTGATCGCGGCTGCCAAAAAAGCGGGCGTCAAGCGCATCGTCTACACCAGTTTGCTGCGGGCAGACACGTCGGCGCTCAACCTCGCACTTGAGCACCGCCAGACCGAAGCCGATCTCAAGGCTTCCGGCATCGCCTGGACCTTCTTGCGTAATGGCTGGTACACCGAGAACTACACAGGTTCCATTGGCGCAGCACTTGCCCATAACGCTTTCCATGGCAGCGCCCGCGACGGCAAGATTGCCTCGGCTGCACGTGCCGACTATGCCGAAGCTGCCGCCGTGGTGCTCACTACGCCGGGACACGATGGTAAGGTCTATGAGCTGGCTGGCGATGCGGCCTACACCTTGAGCGATTTGGCCGCCGAGGTTTCCAAACAATCGGGCAAGGTCATCCCTTACCTTGATATTCCTGAGGCCGACTATGCAGCGGCTCTCAAACAAGCCGGGGTGCCCGAAGGCTTTGCCGCTGCAATCGCGTCATGGGACGTGTCGGCAGCGCAGGGGGCGCTGTTTGACGATAGTGGTACGTTGTCCAGACTGATTGGCCATTCCACGACATCTCTGGCGGAGAGCGTCAAGCAAGCATTGTCCTGAGATTTCCGCGCTATGTCTGCTCTTGCAGGCGTAGCGCCTTCAGGGAAACGCTGAGTATACTTTCGTCATGCTGCGCGAAGTCGCAGCATCCACAAGCCACATGGATTCTGCCACTCCGCTTTGCTGCACGCAGAATGACGATAGCTGGACGATTTATTCAGTGCATCCCTGGTTGGCCGAGCACCTGATTGCGTGCAAGGCGGACGACCTTCAACCGGGACAGAGCCTGCCCCCGAAGTACTCTTGATCGGGGGCTCTATGCTGCGGCGACGCGCAGTTTCTTCGCGCGCTGCGGTTTTTCGAGGCGCTCAATAATTCCTGTTCGGCGTGCCGCAATAACGTTCAAGCCTGCACGCCCGCATGCGCTCGCGCATCCTCGCGCCAGCGCGGCGTGGCGCGGATGCGCGGCAGTACCTCGGCGACGCTGTCGACCAGCGACCACATCTGCAAGTGCTCGTCGTTCATAAAGCGCCCGGCGACAACCTGCTGCATGAATGCCTGCAGCGGCGCGTAGAAATCGCACAGATTCAGCAGCACGATCGGATTGAAATAGATACCCAGCCGCTTGAGCGTGATCGCCTCGAACAATTCTTCGAGCGTGCCGCTGCCGCCGGGCAGGGCGATCACCGCATCCGAGTTGGTGAGCAGCCGGTGCTTGCGCTCGCGCATGTCCTCGACGACTTCGAGGTTGGCCACGCCCGGATGCTGCCATTCCACTTCGATCATGAAGCGCGGGATGATGCCGATCACTTCGCCGCCGGCATCGAGCGCGCCATCGGC
>JAISPQ010000104.1 GCA_031274955.1 Rhodanobacter sp. | reverse complement strand
CCAGAGTTGACGGCGGAGCGTTTTGTCGCGAACTCCTTTGCCAGGGAACGCGGAGCGCGAATGTACCGCACGGGGGATCTTGGGCGCTGGCTGGCGGATGGCACCATCGAGTTTGTGGGGCGTAACGATTTCCAGGTAAAGATTCGCGGTTTTCGGATCGAGCTGGGAGAGATCGAAGCACGACTCAACGAACAGGCCGGGGTGCGCGAAGCGGTGGTGGTCGCGCGCCAGGACAGCGGTGGAGACAAGCGGCTGGTGGCCTACTACACGGGCGAAGATGTTGGCGCGGAGGCGCTGCGCGGACAGTTGGCAGCGAGCCTGCCGCAATACATGGTCCCGGCGGCGTATGTGCATTTGCAGGCGTTGCCGTTGACGCCCAACGGCAAGCTGGATCGTGATGCATTGCCGGCGCCGGAGGGGGATGCTTATGCCAGTCGTGGCTATGAGCCACCGCGGGGTGACATGGAGGGACAACTGGCGGCGATCTGGTCGGATTTGTTGAAAATCGAACGGGTGGGCCGACACGACAACTTCTTTGAACTGGGCGGCTATTCATTACTGGCGGTGCAACTGGTATCGCGAATACGGCAAGCATTGAAGGTCGAGGTGTCGCTGTCACACATCTTCGCGTATCCGACCCTACAAGCGCTTGCAAAGCAATGCCTGAGCAGTAACAGCCATTGGCTGGGCGTCGTTTCTCTGCGCGCTACGGGCAATGATCTTCCACTCTTCCTGGTACACGAAGCATCCGGTGAAATACTGTCGTGGGGAACGCAACTGACACGCCATCTTGACACGAATATCCCTGTGTATGGTTTGGCTGCAGAACCACCGGCCGCACTCACACGGCGGACTATAGAAGAGATGGCCGATCGTTTGGTTCAAGCCATCCACTCAGTCCAGCCAAGCGGGCCCTATCGCATTGCCGGTTGGTCTTTCGGCGGGACGCTGGCGTATGAGATCGCTACACAGCTTATTGGCAATGGCGAGGAGGTGCAGTTCCTCGGGCTGCTGGATACCCGCTACCGTACGGCAGTAATAATGCGCTATTGGCACGATGACGAACTGCTAAGAGAGTCGATTTTACAGTCGAACCCGCCTCCTGCTACGCTCAAAGCACTGGATGCCATTGATCCCACTGACGTGGACGCATTGTGGCGGATATTCCAGGAGCTACCTTTCGTATCGGAAAACTTGAGCTCCCTGAGTGTGACGGACATACGCCTGCATTTCTCACGTATGCGTATGCATGCCCAGGCCGCCAAAGCTTATAAAGCTCATCCGATCAACATCCCGGTTCACCTCTTTATCGCTCAAGATGACCCCACGGATCAGCCCCCATTCGGTTGGGATGAGGTTTTGCCTGCGGAGCGGATATCTCTTGTCTTCATTCCAGGTGACCACTTGTCAATGATGCAAGAGCCCAATGTGGCTACTCTTGGTGCACAGCTTTCATGCTGTATCCGCGGGAAAACTCAGAGTTGAAGCCGTTGGAAGAAACCAGCACTGAGTTTGAAGCTATTATTCTTTGCTGGAGAAGTTGTACAAGCAGTTCTACTGCGACCGCGGTGAGATGGGAAACCGAATCAAAGAGTGTTAGTTGGACGCGTTCGCGGAATCAGAAACAGGCGACCGTCTCCTCGTGAAGATCTTTCTGCTCGGCGATACGGCCGTGCCAGTCGGCGTTGGGGCTGGCCAGCATATAGTCGAGCCAATACGCAGGTAGATCCTCGGTGCGCGCGTTCACCTGCGGTGAAAAGCCGAGCGCGGCGATCTCGGCGCGACGATGTTCGGCATTGTTCGGATCGTGGAAAAGACCCAGCGATATGGTATTCAACTGATCACCCGCCGTCACCACATAGTAATCGAGTACGCCTTTTTGCGAGAGCACGCGCGCGGTCGCCAGTGCCTGTTCACGTGATGGCGTTGCAGGCAGATAGACCCAATAGCCGTGTGTCTGCGTCGCATATGTCTCGCGCGCGCGGATGCGCTTGACCAGCGGTGTGAGCGCATTCATTGCGGCGCGCGTATCCGCCTGGGTCTGGAACGGGCCGAGCGTGCGACACTGATCGGGAGTCGGGTTCGGGTCCGCCGTGCTTTCCGGCGCAGCGGCCGATTCCACATTCGCCAAGGGTACTGCGCTGTCGCGCTCGGAGAGCAGCACCAACTCGGGCACGCCGGGATCGGTCGTCGGCACCGATACCTGTGATGCCTGTGGGTACCGCGCCAGTGCAAGCCAGAGCGCGCCCCCGACATTCAGGGCGAGCAGGAGCAGGAACAAGGCGCGAACGAACATCGGGCCAGAACAGGTGAGCGAGTGGAAACGCGATTCTGGAAAGGACAGGGTATAAAAAGCAATGCCAACATCGATTCAAGGGCACCTCGAATCGTGGGTAGCTGTTCAACCATTGCCGCCACGCAGTCGATAGAGTACCCGCACGCCCGGCTCGCCCTGCGGAAAATCCTTGGTATTGCGTGAAATCAGCAGCAAAAGCTCAGTGGCGATGTGACCGCACAGGCCGAGTTCCTGACCCGATTCGATACCGGCGCCAGCAAGCGTGAGGCGACCACGCGACGGCTGGAGGGCCAAAAAGAGCTGATCGAAATCGGACGCTTCCGGGTGGATGCGCCTTGAGACCGTGTGGACTTCTGGATACGGATTCACGCAACAGGTTTTCCAACGCCAGCGGACGCTTGCGCCCACAAGGCAAGGCCGCGCAGCACCAGATCATGCGCACGTTCGATCGGCGCGAGCAGCGGTTCGAGTTCATCCGCGCCGCCACCCGTGAGGAACAGCGCCGGTTGCACACCGAGGCGGCGCGCAACCGCCGCGCGGAAACGATCGATCGCACCGGCGGCCGCGTACAGCGATCCGGTCATCACGGCATCGGCGGTGTCCACGGGCAGATCGACACAGCGTCCATCGGCAACGTTTATTCGCGCAGTGCCGGCGAGCAGGGCGTCGCGCATCATCCGTGGACCGGCGAGGATCACGCCACCCAGATGCGCGCCGTCGGCGCAAAGCGCATCGAGCGTCAGCGCGGTACCCACACTCACCAGCACCTGCGCACAGGGCTTGGCCGCATGCAGCGCGGCCAGCGCCAGAAAACGATCGACGCCAAGCCGCTGCGGCTGCGCGTAGGCGTTGCGGATACCCAGCGCATACGGCGGACTGCGCAGAAAACGTGCCGACACGCCAAAACGCTCCTGCACGCAAGCGGCGAGTTCTTCCTCGTGCGCGGGCGAAACCACGCTGGCGATGAAAACCGCATCGACGCACGCAAGCCCGGCCCACTCGCGCTGCAACTTGGCGGATAGCGGTTGCCCGGTATGCGCGAAAACACCGTTCGAACACAGCGCATCCGCATCCAGCGCGGCCCACTTCAGCCGCGTATTGCCCACATCGATGAGAAGTTTCATGGCGCGCGCCGCACACTGACTTCGCCGCTGTCCAAAGCGTATTCGCCGTCCGCACAAGCCACGCGCAAGGCGCCGCGCGCATCGACGCCCAGCGCCGTACCCGTGCGGGTAACGTTGCCCTGCAGCACATGGATACGCTGGCCGCGCAGCACATCGTGGCGCGCGTAGTCGCCGGCGAACGAGGCAAACCCTGCGCGTGTGAAACGGTCGAGCGCCGCCACCAGCCGCGTGACGAGGCGTGCCGCGATCGCGTTGCGGTCGGCGGCGGCGTTCTCGTTCAAGGTTGCCAGATCGGTCCACGGCTGATCGATAGCCGCGCCTGCCTGTGCATCCAGCCGCACGTTCAGACCGATACCGATCACCGCGTGACAGGAAGCGGTCGCGCTGCCGCCGATTTCCACCAGGATGCCGCCGAGCTTGCGGCCGTCGGCAACGAGATCGTTCGGCCATTTCAAGCCCACATCGCGCACGCCCAGGTCGGCGAGCGCATCGAGCGTGGCAATGCCGGCAACCAGGCTCAACCCCGCCAGCACATTCATGCCGCCGTCGAACCGCTTGAGCAGTGAGAATGCGATGCCGCTCCCCAGCGGCGTATACCACGCGCGCCCGCGCCGGCCGCGCCCGCTGGTCTGGATGTCGGCAAGACAGACCAGAAGATCGCGCGCGTCGTGCGCGACGCGGCGCTGCAATTCGCTATTGGTCGAATCCAGTTGTTGGTGCACGGCGAGATCGCCGATACGCATGCGCAACGCAGGTTCGAGCGCCGCCGCGATACGCGATGCGGACAACGGATCGCCGGCAGACACAAGCGCGGCGCGATCGGCGGCGGGGGAATGCGTGGGCATAGAAATCGGAAATCGGGAGCCGGCCCAAGTGTAACGGTGGACGAGTGAGAGATCGCAAGCAGGCTCCGAAAGCCGCCTATCGTAGGAGAAAACCGTCAGCGCCGGTCGAGTCCCCATGATGATGCGCATCGAAAAACTTTTTCTCTGTGTACCATTTGTTGGACGGAGTGTGCGATCCAGCACAAGTCATGCTTGAATTCGACATTCGACTGGCGTTCAGAATAGGTGTTGTGCGGATATCATAGTCCACCTTGGTCGCGCAATCGGGGCCATGCTGCCGGAATGGGGATCGTGAAAAAAATCGTCATCATCACAATGGCTCTGATAGCCCTACAGATCGGTACTGCGACAAGCGCGCAGAACACCTCGATGCGCGGCAACGATCCGCTCGCGGCCGAAGCGACCGATGCGCAGGATGTGAGCGGCGATGCGCACGCTGCGCCGGGCGACCGTTCCGACAACGATGGCGGCGGCACGGTCCGCGACACACATACGCCGCGCGGCAACGATGGCAGATCCATGCACGCGGCACACGATGGCAACGACACCGATTCCCACACCACGGCCAAGACGATCCCCAGCGCCAATCCCGTGCGGCCGGTCGCCGTCGCGCCACGGCACTTGGGCTACCGTTGGCAGTCGCTGATCCCCGGCGCACTCAAATAATATCGGCGGTGAACCGCTTGAATGTATAGGTAACCGTGTTGCAGCGAGTCGCTACGTGCGGCAAGCTGCGCGCGACATTTCACCCACCCGGGGACACCGATAATGAAATTCGATACTGCGGCTATTCATGCCGGCTTTGAGGGCGATCCGACCACGCGCGCGGTGGCGGTGCCGATCTACCAGACCACCAGCTATTCGTTCGACAACACGCAGCATGGTGCGGATCTGTTCGATCTGAAAGTGCCCGGCAATATCTACACGCGCATCATGAACCCGACCAATGATGTGCTGGAGAAGCGCCTCGCCGCGCTGGAAGGCGGCGTCGGCGGTCTTGCGCTCGCCTCAGGCGCAGCGGCGATCACCTATTCGATCATGACGATCGCCGAAGCCGGCGACAATATCGTCGCCACCGGTACGCTGTACGGCGGCACCTACAATCTGTTCGCGCATACCTTGCCGCAGTATGGCATCCAAGTGCGTTTCGTCGATGCGGACAAGCCACAGGAAGCCGCCGCACGCATCGATGCACGAACCAAGGCCGTTTATTGCGAGTCGATCGGCAATCCGCTGGGCAATGTGGTCGATTTCGCCGCGTTCGCCGAAGTGGCGCATCAACATGGCGTGCCACTCATCGTCGACAACACCGTGCCGACGCCCTACCTGACGCGTCCGTTCGAGCATGGCGCCGATATCGTCGTGCACTCGCTGACCAAGTACATCGGCGGGCACGGCACGAGTATCGGCGGCATCATCGTCGACTCGGGCCAATTCCCGTG